>CAYRLV010000082.1:0-12438 GCA_964425155.1 uncultured Ornithinicoccus sp.
GAGACCGATCCGCCTCGCGTTCCGCCCGTCGTCGGAGCTGCCACGCGTCTTGCAGGTCGAGGTTTGTCAACCAAAGTTGACGGCGCGTTCGCGCGGTCAACGCCCGCTCACCTGATCGTCGAAAGGCGGTGGCATGGTGACGGTCTCGATGCGCGTGATGTCGGCGGGCGATGGCTACAAGTACCTGCTGCGCACGATCGCGGCCGTGGACGGCGACCGCGAGTTGTCCACGCCTTTGACGAGGTATTACGTGGAGGCGGGTACACCGCCGGGCCAGTGGCTCGGGTCCGGCGTCGTCTCACTCGGCAAGGGGCAGCTCGCGGTTGGTGATCGGGTTTCGGAGGCCCAGCTCCAGCTCTTGATGGGCATGGGCCGTGACCCGATCACCGGCGACTCACTCGGGCACGCGTTCCCCGCCTACAAGTCCGTGCCGGAACGAATCGAGGCCCGGATCGCCGATCTCGACCCGGGCCTGAGTCCGGGTGCGAAGGGTGAGGCGGTCGCGCGGATCGAGGCTGAGGAGACCGAGCGCGGCAGACGGCGCGCGGTGGCCGGGTTCGACTTCACCTTCTCGGTCCCGAAGTCCGCCTCGGTGTTGTGGGCGGTCGCCGACGCGGGGACGAAGGCGCTCATCGGTGAGGCGCATCATGCGGCGGTTGCGGAGGTGGTTGCGTTCATGGAGCGCGAGGTCGCAGCCACCCGCTCGGGTGCAACCGCCGGTAACGGTGCTGTTGCGCAGGTCGACGTCACGGGGTTGGTGGCGACGGCGTTCGATCACTTCGACTCCCGCGCCGGCGACCCCCATCTGCACACCCACGTCGTCATCTCCAACAAGGTCCAGACCGCGTTCGACGGCAAGTGGCGGTCTCTGGATGGTCGGCCGATGCACGCCGCCGTGGTCGCCCTGTCGGAGCTGCACGAGGCGGTGTTCGCCGACCACATGACCCGCACCTTCGGCGTCGAATGGGAAGCCCGCGACATGGGGCGAGACCGCAACCCGGCGTGGGCAGTCAGCACCGTCCCGGAGGAGCTGGTCCAGGAGTTTTCCACCCGTTCCCGGCACATCGACGCCGAGAAGAACAGACTCATCGCCGAGTACGTCGCCAAGTACGGCCGCCAACCCTCCACAGCCACGATCATCAAGCTCCGCGCCCAAGCTACCCTCGCCACGCGCCCGGAGAAGAAGGTGCGGTCGCTGGCCGACCTGACTGCCGAGTGGCGCACCCGCGCCACCGGCGTGCTCGGCCACGACGCCGCCGGATGGGCACGCACGATCACCGACAACGACAAGACGCTGCTGCTGCGAGCCGATGACGTGCCACTGGATGCGATCGTCGACCTCGGTCAGTCGGTGGTCGAGGTGGTGGGTGAGAAGCGCTCCACGTGGCGCAGGTGGAACCTGATGGCCGAGGCGTCCCGGCAGACGATGGGTTGGCGCTTCGCCACCATGCAAGACCGCGAAGCAATCGTCGGCATGATCGCCGAGGCCGCCGAACAGGCATCGTTGCGGCTGACGCCGCCCGACCTCGCCACGAGCCCCGCCGCCTTCTGGCGGGTGGACGGCACGAGCGTGTTCCGGCCCAAGCACTCCACCGTGTTCTCCTCCGAGCTACTGCTGGCCGCCGAGGACCGGCTACTCGACCGCTCCCGCACCACGACCGGCCCGACGGTGCCGCTGGCGACGGTCGAGAAGATCACCGCTCGTCCCGATGCGGAGGGTCGGATGCTTGGCGAGGACCAGGCCGACGCTCTCATGAAGATCGCGGTCTCCGGCCGTGTCCTCGATGTGCTGGTCGGACCGGCCGGGGCCGGCAAGACGACGGCAATGTCCGCGCTGCGCCGGGCATGGGAGAAGGCGCACGGCGCCGGGTCCGTGGTCGGGCTCGCACCGTCCGCGGTGGCCGCGCAGGTCCTCGCCGAGGACCTCGGGATCGCGACGGAGAACACCGCGAAGTGGTGGCAGAACCACCTCGTCCACGGCGAGGACTTCCAGGCGGGTCAGCTCGTCATCATCGACGAAGCCTCCCTTGCCGGCACCCTCTCGTTGGATCGCATCGCGCACCTGGCCGAACGAGCCGGGGCGAAGGTGCTGCTGGTGGGCGACTTCGCCCAGCTCCAGTCCGTGGACGCCGGCGGCGCCTTCGGGCTCCTCGTGGGTGACCGAGACCATGCACCCGAGCTGGTCGACGTGCACCGGTTCACCAACGAGTGGGAGAAGACCGCCTCCCTCGCCCTGCGCCACGGCCGCACCGAGGTGATCGACACCTACCTCGACCACGACCGCATCCACGACGGCGACGCCGAGGCGATGACCGACGCCTCCTACACCGCATGGCGCGCCGACCGAAACCAAGGCTTGGTGTCGGTGCTGGTGGCCGAGACCCGCGACGACGTGAGCGCCCTCAACCAGCGCGCACGTGCCGATCTGATTCTCGACGGCACGTTGAAGCCCGGCCGGGAGGTAGAACTCACAGACGGGACCGCTGCTGGGGTCGGGGACACGATCATCACCCGCCGCAACGACCGACGCCTCCGCAACGGGAAGACCTGGGTGCGCAACGGAGACACCTGGACCATCACCGGCGTTCGCGACGACGGCTCGATCACGATCCGCAAGACCGGCCGCCGGTTCGGCGGCTCCATCGTCCTCCCCACCGCCTACGTGGCCGATCACGTCGATCTGGGTTACGCGGTCACCGCTCACAGGGCGCAAGGGGTCACCGTCGACACCTCACACGCCCTGGTCGAGCCCACAACCACGCGGGAGAACTTCTACGTCGCGATGACCCGCGGCAAGCACGCCAACCACGCCTACGTGATCCTCGACCGGCCCGACGAGCACGCCCACCCGCATCCGGGCGACAACCCCGACGCCACTGGCCGGTCCGTCCTCTACGGAGTCCTGCAACACGTCGGCGCCGAGCTGTCCGCGCACGAGACCATCACCGCCGAACACGAGCATTGGGGCTCGATCGCCCAGCTCGCCGCCGAGTACGAGACCATCGCCGCCGCAGCCCAACGAGACCGCTGGGCCACCCTCATCCGCGACTCCGGGCTCACCGCCGAACAGGCCGACGCCGCGATCGAGTCGGAGGCGTTCGGGGCACTCACCGCCGAACTGCGCCGCGCCGAAGCCAACCATCACGACCTCGACCGGCTGTTCCCGCGGCTGGTCGCCGCGCGCGGGTTCGCCGATGCTGACGACATCGCCTCAGTCCTGCACTACCGGGTCGCGCGCGCCACCGCACGCCCGGCCGGCTCGGGCCGCACCCGCAAGATGCCACGGCTGATCGTCGGACTGCTCCCGTCCGCGGACGGGCCAATGACCCGCGACATGCGTCACGCCCTTGATGAGCGGCGCCTGATGATCGAAGCTCGCGCTGATGCCGTGCTCGACACCGCACGCGAGACGGGCGAGTCGTGGGTGCAGCATCTTGGCGAGCCGCTCCGCGATCAGCGCCAGGCCGCTGCGTGGCGACGTTACGGGCGCGCCGTCGCGGCCTACCGCGACAGGTACGGCGTCACGGATGACCGACCGTTGGGGCCGCCGCCGCAGTCCACGGCGCAGAGCATCGACGCCGCCCGTGCACGAGCTGCTCTCGATCGAGTACGTGGTTTCATCAACCAAGCGACCGATGTACCGCAGCATTCACCGGGACGCGAGGATGTCGAGCGCTCGTTGTAAGTGTGGCGCGATTCGGCACTTCCGAAGCTCGCAGTCGACTTGATCCGACTGTGAGGGTCAGCCGTTGCCGGACGGCGTCGCTGATGATTCTCCGTCGCCGCGTCCTTTGCCGGTCGGCCAAGGATACGCATTCCAAGCGCTCGACAGGATCGGATTCTCGGTATCAGCCTTCTTACCGATGTCACGCAGGCTGACGACACCTCCTGCACTCTTCGCGATCTCTGCGAGGAGCAGCGGCTCAACGTCTTTGCCGTGCGTCACGAGCCACTCGACTTCACGCGCGCTCGCTGCGGCTACAGGAACATCTGGGAGCCTCCCGCCAGGGATGGCCGCAACGTCATGGTCGAGAAGGTAGGCGGCTCCGGTATAGAACGGCTCCGCCGTGACGATCAACCCCAACATGGGGCGGTCGGTTGGGATGTTCGTGAACGCTGAGTGATTGTCAGCGAGATGGCTGACCGTACGGGTCAACTGCCGCCGTGCGCCGCCTAGGGTCTCGCTGAGCGAGTTCATCAGCGTCGCATCGCCGGCCCGTGCTGCCGGGCCGAGGCGGCGAGACTTGACCTCAACCAAGATGACCAGATTGGGCAGGATCACAAACCAGTCAACGCTCTTATGACCGCCACCCTTGCCGAAGACAATCTCGGGTTCGACCTCCGCGTCCTCGATCAGTCTGAGTTGTCGACCAATGTAGTGCTCGAACAGACCTCCGAGATCATCCGCGAAAGCCTTGCCGTGCTTGGTCATCCCGGCGTAGTACAAGCCTCCCGGCGTGACCGTCCGCATGATCAGACGGGTCGCTGGGGCAACCGGCTCTCCGTCGCCCATGTCCACGAACGGCGTCGCCATCAACGGGTTGTAATCGAACCGGGCCGCTGTGGCTGTTCCGACCGAGTGGTCGTTGAAAGCAGTCCGAAACCCTGCGGGTGTCGTGGTAAGTCGAGAGGCGATCTTCTCTATGTTCGTCCGCGGATAGAGCTTGAGCACTTCAGTGAAGTTTGGCTGATCCAGCCAGCCAGGCTTGTATGCTCCACCGTTCTGGAAGGCACCCACTTGGAGGAAGAACGTCGCGCCCATCGCCTCGCGGAACGGAACTCCGTCGAGCATGTCCGCCAGCGAGTCCTCCGTGATCACTCGGGTCTCGACGTCGGGCAGGCCCTCGACCATCCAGGCGTGTGAGCGAGCAAGTTCCTCGAACATCGACTCCTGGTAGGGGAACTGCTCGTACGTGACCCGAGTCATCAGTCTGACGAGAAAGTCCGCGGACCCGACATCGGCATCGTCGATGTCCATCGCGATCTGGAACTTGTGCATCAGCTTCTGCAGCGCCGTCTCATCGACGGGCTTCGAGCGATACTCATTGCCGTATAGAAGCGAATCTCGCGCGGCCGCAGCCAATCCCCACGGCGGCATCCGATGTTTCACAGCATCTGAGTACGGCGGTTCGCCAAGCGCTGCCGAGGCCCGCGCGATCGCCGGGATCAGCTCGCTGGGTTTGAAGGTGCGGCACGCTTGAGTGAATGCCGAGTAGGGCAAGCCCGGGTCGCGCGAGAAGCTCACAGACGCCCGTGCCCTTCGGAACGCCGTTGTCTAAACCTCGAGCGAATCCTCCACGCGAGAGTGACGCTCAACATGGTGTTACGGGCGACCGCAAGGTCGGCTGGCGCAGTCAAGACGCGTCCGGGAGGAGCACGTCTTCGATGACACCTGAGCTTGCAGATGTACGTACGCGCAGGGTGGGCACGTACCTTGCGCGGTAGTCGTCACCGTCGATGGGGTCGGAGTCGTCCCATTCATGGACTACTACGCGCAAGGTGTTCGTCAATCGCCCAATGAGAAGCGCAAGTGGGAACGGGCACCGCAGCAGGAGATGCACCTCGGCGTTGGAGTTGTCGTTCGACAGGGCACGGATGTGCGCGGCGACATCAGCGGCGATCAGGCCTGCATCAGCGGGGTCGAGGAGTGTGCCGCTCGCACTTGTGATATGACGCCAGGCCGCGAGAATCGGCCTATGATCTTCGATATAGCGGGTGAAGGCGGTGTCGCTGCGTTGGGGCAGGAGATCGACATACACGGCTACGGAGGGGCGGCCGGTCGTGATTGCAGATGGATCGCCGCCTTGATCTGCGATTTGCACTTGCGGTTGCGTGATGAACCGCGCTTCGCCATCGCTCGCCCAGGTGGTGCCCTGTTGGTCGATCACGTCCATGTGTCCGATTCGAGACGAAGGTAAGCCCGCCCCGACCGCGAAGGCCACTGAGAGATGAGCCCCTCCAGCAACACGTAGGCGATGTGCCCCGGAACGGGTCACGGCATCGGGGAGGAGACCGATGGTGTGCTTGAGATCTCGGAGCCCATCGGCGCTCGGAAGCCGTTCGTGAGCGGAGGGCCTGAGCCGGATGTCCAGTTCGTCACCGGTTCGGTCATAGACCTGTGGGGTATTCCTGGTCTGGAGGCTCAGGTGGAACGTCTGGTCGGTTGCCTCGATTCGCTTGCGAAGAGACGCGATCCGGTGCCAGACCAAACCGCGGATCAATGCCAGCAGGCCATCGCGCTCGGCGGATTGCTGATCTACACCGCTCAAGGTGCCGGGACGAATCTCTAGGAGCCGGTCAGGAGCGTCGTAATCTGTTCCGCCGTCGTCTTTTTTCACCGAGTTGATGATGCCGAGTGCAAACACTTCGTGGTCGCGGTGTAGCTCAAGGAGTCGGGGTGCTTCCAGCGTCTTCACGACTCTGCTGTTCACCACGTCCGGTGTCGTCACGAGAACGCCGCCGGAGATGCCGGCCGCTATCGCTTGCTTGAGTCGGGCCTCGGTGTCGCCTGGCGGCAGATCGTCTCGGTCCCGCCAGACAGGGATGCCGGCGGCCCGGAGGAGCCAGGCGAGCTCCCCAGCAACACCAGTACCGTCTTTCTGGCGGTACGAGATGAAGACGGGGTCTGCCGGGTCAGGGGCGGCGGAATCGGATGTCATGGCGTCTCCTTGTGTTCTTCAGTTACGAAGGTGGCGTGCCTCACCGCGTCACTGGCGTGCGGGCTGTTTACAGCAGGCGCCGTAGGAAGCCTCTCGGGTACCACTGGCAAGATGCGGTCCCGTTCTACGAGCCAAATTGCAACAACCACTCGTGCCGATGAATCGAATCCAGCGATGATCGCGACGAACTTGTCGAACCCCAGTTCGGGGTCGTGCAGATGGCGCATGTAGGAGTGGAGATCAACCTCGCTCGGGGAGAGTCCTCCGCTCGGGTGGGTGTGCCATTCGCCAATCCACTGGCTACGGTCCTCCGACCAGGCGTAGTCCGCGAGACGCCGGGCATGGTCGAGGTCTCGCATGAAGGTGCGTTCGCCGCGGGTGGCGTTGGGTCCAGGTCCGCCGGCATGTCGGATGTCGATCCCTTCAGTCGCGTCCTTCCCGAGCAGGATGCCGCCAGTTTCGAGTCCATCGGCGGACCGCAACGCCTCGCGCGCGATCGCGCTGAGTGCGACGTCAGTGATCGTCACCGGAGGCAGCTCCCTTCGACCTGTCATCCTGGCGAGCAGGTCGGGCACGATGCACGGGGTCTGGGGATGGACGACCACTGAACATCGCCGGCTTGGCTGAGGTCGAAAGGGGCTGCGAGGTCACCTGCTGGTCGGAGACCGATGATGGCGTGTTCCCCGGGAACCTGCTGGGTGTGGTCACCGTGAAGCGACTCCAGCAGTGTCGCGATCGCTACTTTTGCGGCGAACGTGCCGACGTATCGGAGATCAGGTGGCACAGCCGTCATCGGCTGGTGGATGCGCCCGGTGCCGTAATCCAACTCCTGATCCGCCTCAGCGTCCATCGCTCCCTGATCTGCAAGCTGCTGCCGTAGACAGAGGAGACATCCGAACCGGGGTGTTGGTCGCAGCCTGATGACTTCTCCGATCGAGCCATTGTCGAGCACGCACGCCAAGATCGCCGGCTTCCGTGCGCGCCTGGAGAGGTGGCTGACGACACGCCTGGGAGCAATACCGTCTGCGGCACAGAGCACCAGATCGACGCGGTCGACGATGGGCCGGATGTAGTGGGCCTCGGCAACCACGTCGCGTCGGTGGGCAACCACTGTCTGTTGCGGCCAGTGCTGGGCGAGGTGATCTTTCATGGCCGCCACCTTGAACCGACCGACGCTTTCGGCGCCGAGAGTGTGGCGGAGCATGTTGTGCCAGAGGAATCGGTCCGGGTCGACAAGTTCCACATGTCCGAGTCCGTATCCTGCGAGCGCCTCTGCTGCGGCGCTCCCGATGCTGCCGCAGCCCACGACCATGATGCTGTTGGCGGCGAGCTGCTCGATCGGCCACTTGCCAGCCAACTGTGCCAGGCCAAGAACTTCTGGCTCGATCTCGATAGCGAGCGGTTCCACACCGCTGCGCCGGACAGCCCAGCCCGCAAACTCCGAGGCACCGGCCTCCACCAGCTCCGGTGGAAGATCGGAGTCGTGAGTGACGACCACGCCAAGGTTGTTGCCGGGGTCGGCAACGCCCGGCACCAGCTCCCTGAATTCTTTGAACCCTATGGAGATATCGGGGCGTCTGGACAAGAAGAGATGGTGAAGATGGGCGTCGTTCGGTGCCACCCTGATCCACTGAGCCGCATGGTGGGGGTCACCTGAACGAAGCGCGGCGTACTCGCGTGGGACTTCGGCTGGAAGACGGATGTCTTTGCCGGTTTCCACGGTCTGGACGACGTACATATCGTCCGCGGGAACGCGGCGGAGCACCAGCGATCCGCCCGACAGGTCGGAGCCTGCGATCTTGGTGACCGCGTCTCTGGGCATCACGATGTAGGGGTTACGAGGAGACATTTGTGTCTCCCGCCCCGGTCGGGTCCGGTGTTGGAGCTGCTCGCTGAATCGCTCGGTCAATCAGGTGGTCGTGCGAGGGGTCAGAGACGATGCCATTGACCGACATCTCATTGATGACTCCAGCCTTCATGAGGGCGTACTCGATCCGCCAGCCCGCCGCCTTCGCCAGAAGCTCGGTGAGGCTGGCCTCGGGCTGCCAGCCGCCATCGCTCTGGAGCAGACAGAGCGATCCTCCTGGAGCTACGTGCCATGCCGACTGTGTCTGTTCCCAGATCGACGGCTCCGGATCAAGGGAGTAGATGGTCGGCGGAACCATCGGGTGGGCCGCGGAGTAGATGACGAGCACTCGCAGTTCCTGGTCCCCAAGCAGCTCATCGAGAGCTTCGGGCTGTGGCCGCTCGAAAGGCCAGCGGGGGAGGACGCCGAGCCATCCGCCGTGCGGCAAGCCGTCGTCTGCTGGACTCTGGTATTCGAGCAACGGCGCGAACGCCTGGACCTCATTCTGATCGCGCGCCAATCGCACAGGTTCACGCTCAGTCCAGAGCACGGGGTTGAGCGCCGTGATGCCCGTGCCGCGATCCGGCACTGTTGCGTGAGTCATCCCTGCGGAGTGTCCTTCACCGGCCGGGGCGCAGCGGGCACGACCGCAGGCGCCGGGTTGCCAGTGGGGGCAGGAGGCTTCGGGAAGTCGTCCCCAAACACCTCACCCCAGTGCTTGATCGCAGCCGCAGTGTCATTGTTCGCCTGTGCCTGGAACGCCTTGATGGCGTTGTCTCGTGCGGACCGCAGAGCGTCGGCGAACTCGCCGTAGTCGATATCAGGCTGAATCGGTCCACAGAGCCCAGCAGGATCGGCGACTTCGTTCCCGCCCTCAATGTGGTAGCAGGCGCTCACGAAGAACTGCTTGATCGCAGCGGGCTGGTTGACGTCCGTCGGCAGGAAGTCGAGCGCGAGGACCTCCATGACGAGAGACTTGATCTTGGTGTCTTGCTCGGCAGCCCACCACTTGAGCATCCGAACAGTGCCAGCGAACTTGTTCCACTGTGCGTGCCTATCCGCGACCTCGGCGATTAGGAACTCGGGGTCGCAAGCGACCCAGTCTTCTGAGAGCGCTTCAGGAATGAGGAGCCGCCCATCGCGGCGAAGTGCTGGCATGGCATCAACCGTGAAAGCGTCAGGATCATCGGGGTCATCCAGGAAGCACTTGACGGCATGGTTGCGCCACCGGGCCAGTCGGACCGCCTGGTCGTGTGTGCCGTTAGTCGCTCCGAGCAAAGTGTTGACACGCTCGCGGGTGTGATCGAGAGCGTCCGCAGCGGAGCCTCCCAGTGATCCCCACTCAGGATGTTCGTCCTGATCGAAGACGACGATCACATCGACGTCATGGATCGGGTCCTTGTGTGTCCCTCGCGCGAGCGATCCGGACGCTAGGACTTCCTCCACATCGTCCTCGGTGCCGAAGGCGCCCTTGAAGAGATCGCGGCGAGCGCGCGCTTCGCGGACGTGTGTGATGTCAGCGTTCACGACGTTCTGAAAGGTCCTGAAGGCGTCCGTCACGCTCATAGTCGTTCTCCTGGTTGGTTCGTCTGTTCGATCACCGTAGTTACTGCCACCGACATTGCTGCGTCGAGCAGGGTGCGGCTCGTTGCTACTTCTTCTTGCCGCGCTTGCCGGTGGTCTCGTTGGTCGTGGTCTTCGGGTGACGCCTCACCGTGGACTGCTTCACGAACCGACCCGTGACCGCGCTGCGCCCTCGCTTGCCTGCCATGCTCCTCACCTCCTCAGCGTTCTAGACTCGATGCTGCGTTTCAATTCTAACACACTCCGTGTCGGACGCGACGTGCTGTCGCAGATGTGACACACTGGTTGCATGGCCAAGACCACGATCAACACGGCCGCGCTCTACTCCGCCCTAGACGCCGCGCGTCAAGAGCGCCAACTCTCCTGGCGAGCGCTAGCTGGCGAGATCGGCGTGAGCCCTTCTTTGCTCTCCCGGCTCGGCAACGGCCTCAAGCCGGACACCGACGGCTTCGCCACGATCATCGCCTGGCTCCGCCTTCCGGCCGAGGACTTCTTCGAGCACGAGGGAGAACGTGACGCCAACGACGACCGCGAACCCGACCTCATGGCCCAGCTCGCACCGCTCCTGCGCGCCCGGAAGGACCTCAGCGAGACCGACGTCAAGTACCTGCAACAAGTCATCGGCGCGACCATCGAACGTGCACGGGCCCAGGGATGACTCGTGCGTCGAGGATTCAAGACCGAGGCGAAGAGTCTCGCGCTGGAGCTACGGGCCGAGATCGGCCTCGACGCCCATGCGCCGTTCGACCCCTACGCCTTCGCGTCTGAGTACGGCATCCCCGTCGTCCAACTCAGCGACCTCGATGGTGTGGCGCGCGACCACTTCCTGCGAGCGGACGGAAGCGCACTGTCCGGGGCGCTGATCCCGAACGGGAGTGGCGTGGTCATCCTGGAGAACGACGCTCAGCCCCTGACCCGTCGTCGCACCACCATGTGCCACGAACTCGCCCACGTCGTCCTGGAGCACAAGTTCGGCGTCTCTCTTTCCGACGAGCGGAAGTGCGGGCTCGGCGGCGACCAAGAAGCCGAAGCCGACTGGCTCTCAGGGGAGATGTTGATTCCCAACGACGGAGCATTCCGGCTCGCCCGAGCGAACGCCACCGACGAGGAGGCAGCAGATGCCTACGACGTCAGCTTCGCCGTCGCCCGCTGGAGGATGAATCACAGCGGCGCTCGCAAGGTCATGGAACGCGCTCGCGCCAAATGGGCCAACACACCCAGCTCCTACCGATAACCGCGATCCAGCTACCGGCGATCGACCCGTGCTCGGAGCGAGTTCGCCCGTCCCTTCCGTCCTGTCCGGCCCGGGCGTAGACTCGGCGTTGAGGCGGATTTCTCCTCTGTAGCGCGCCGCTCGCGGCAGACCCCTGGGTCACTCTTCAACGCACTGCCTCACCAGATGCACTGTGCGATGGAGAGGAAAGACCATGATCCGTCTGATCTGGGCCGTCAGCGTCCACACCCGCTACTTCCTGCGACGCTACATGCCCACCAACATCCTGCTGGATGCGATCCGCACCCGCCGTGGTTTGAAGTGGGGTATCCCCGCGATGCTTCTGGCGATCCCGTACGTCCTGATTGCGAACGTCTGTGTCCAACTCATCGAGGACGGCGCCCCCGGATGGTTCCACCTCATAGTGCTGTGGGCAATCTGGAACATGCTCAAGATGCTCTGGATCGGGCCGGTCAGCGCTGTGCTCCTAATCCGCGCCCGTGTCCGCGAGTCCGTCACCGCCCGTCGCGAGCGCGCCAACTCGCCCGCCGAAGCAGACGACGCCGAAGAGCGTGCCGTGGTGAACGCGATAGGTATCCGGTGAGGTGTGAGAACTCAGGCACCTGGCCGGCGACGACCGCCAGCACGGATCGTCCCACCGCACGCGATCACCGCCGACCGCACGGCCTCGTTGCTGACTGCGTGTCGCGCGGCGACCTGAGCGAGCGTCATCCCACCCGCATAGAGATGAGCGGCGTCCTGTCGGATCGCGTCCGGCAACTCCGGTCGACGCGCTGCCAAGCCCGCCTGCCGAGCTATCTCCCGCACAGTGCCGCGGTGCACGTTGAACCGCGCCGCCAGCTCCCGCACGGGCACACCATCGGCGTACCCGGCGATCAGCTCGGCTCGATTCGAGACGCTTAAACGGGTTTGAGACTGACGCGATTTCCCACGCACGGGACCGCGCTCATCGGTCATCCGAGCATCCCGAGCGCGCGGCCGACGAGCCCGAGAACCCCGTAGCACACGGGAAATCAGCGATCCGAGCGGCTTCCGGGGGTTTGAGAAGCTGCTACGGAGGTCCACCCACACCGAACCCCGCCCCACCAGCGCACACAGCGCGACCGGGTCGGGGT
>CAYRLV010000083.1:0-12270 GCA_964425155.1 uncultured Ornithinicoccus sp.
TCAATACCGATGGTCTTCGAGGTTGACGTAGCCGCCGCTCTCCTCGTGTCCGGGCGGGCGGCCGTCAGGGGGCCCGCCGGCGGACGAGGTGGCTGGGGCCTTCGGGGCCGCGGGTTCCTCCTCCCGGTCGCTGACCCGCTTGCGCAGTGACGCGTCGTTCTCGTTGCCCTCGTAGCCGCGCACCAGCAGCCAGTCGTGCACGGCGTCGCGGTCGGGATGGGTGTCGCGCACCGTGTTGTAGACGTAGTTCGTCCCGCGCCGGGCTGCCTCGCGCTCGATGTTGGCCAGCACGAAGCTGCCGACGCCGCCCTGCTGCCGCTCGGGGTCGACGGCCAGCAGGATCTCGGTGTCGCCGCCCCACGTGGAGTCCAGCCAGCCGTAGCCCACCGGCGTGCCGCCGTCGGAGGCGACGAACCAGTCGCCGGGCAGGTCCTGCCCCGGCTGGTAGTCGAGCTCGAGGGCCCCGTCGGGGGCCCCACCGATGATGCGCTGCTTCGCGTCGTCCCAGGTCGGGCGGTCCTCCCGCGACCAGGACAGGCTCGCCGGGCTCATGGTCAGGCCAGGCCTTCCTCGGCGAGGTGGACGTAGTCGAACTCCACCGGCTGGTCGTTGATGCCGGTCTGCGGCGGGGTGATCCAGCTGGCGAACTTGCCGTACTCGTACTCCGGGACCATCAGGTCGGCGACCTTCCGACGGTCCTCGGCGCTCGGCAGCCACTGGTCCTTCTGCGCCTCCCAGGCCGCGTCGTCGAGGACCTCGCCGTCGGGGCTCACGTGGTGGCCGGCGTAGTTGCCGACCGCGCGGTTGAAGCCCTCGTGCGGCAGGGTCAGCCGCTCCTCCAGCCCCTGGTCCTCGAGGGCCTGGTTCCAGCGGCGGACGCCGTTGGCGCAGTCGGCGACGTACTCGTCGCGCAGGTCGAGGTTGAGCGCGCTCAGCATCGGCACCGTCTTGGTGCGGATCTCGCCGTCCTCGATGTAGTTCATCTCGCGGGTGTCGTCGACCAGCACGTGGTCGTCCTTGCGCCGCTTCTCCATCCAGCGGCCCTTGAGGCCGGAGGTGTAGTAGTTGCCGGCGTTGGTGGACTGCTCGGAGCCGAACAGGTCCATCGACACGGAGAACTGGAAGTTGAGGTACTTCTGGATCACCGAGAGCGGGATGCCGCCGTGCTCGAAGATGTCGTCGGTCCCGTGCTCCTTCATCAGCTCGGCGGTGCGCTCGACCGTGCGCTGCACGCCGGTGGTGCCCACGAACATGTGGTGGGCCTCCTCCTTGAGCATGAACTCGCAGGTGCGCGCCAGCGGGTCGAAGGCCGACTCCTTCAGAGTGCCGAGCTGGTACTTCCCGTCGCGGTCGGTGAAGTAGGTGAACATGAAGAACTGCAGCCAGTCGGTCGTCTCCTCGTTGAAGGCGCCGAGGATCCGCGGGCTGTCGAGGTCACCCGAGTTCCGCTTGAGCAGCTGCTCGGCCTCCTGCCGGCCCTCCCGGCCGAAGTAGGCGTGCAGCAGGTAGACCATCGCCCACAGGTGACGCCCCTCCTCGACGTTGACCTGGAACAGGTTGCGCAGGTCGTAGATGCTCGGCGCGGTGTTGCCGAGGACCCGCTGCTGCTCGACCGACGCCGGCTCGGTGTCGCCCTGGATGACGATCAGCCGCATCAGGTCGGCGCGGTGCTCACCGGGCACCTCCTGCCAGGCGGGCTCGCCCCGGTGTTTGCCGAAGTTGACCACGCGGTCCGGGTCGCGTTCGGCGAGGAAGATGCCCCAGCGGTACTCCTCCATCGGCACGTGGTCGAAGTGTGCCCAGCCGTCCCTGCCGACGGCGATGGCGGTGCGCAGGTAGACGTCCTTGGTGGGGAGCGCGGGCCCGAGCGTCTTCCACCAGTCGAGGAACTTGGGCTGCCAGCCCTCGAGCGCCCGTTGCAGCCGACGGTCGTGGGCCAGGTCGACGTTGTTGGGGATGCGCTCGCTGTAGTCGATGGTGCTCAGCGGGCCGGTCGGAGTGGGAGCGGCTCCCGTGCGCGAATCGGTGGACATGAGGCTCTCCTGGTGTCGGGGTTCGGCCACCCCTAAGTTCTACACTTCATTTGCGCCCGTGCCAATAGTTTGTCGACTATTTATGTCGTCGGAAAGCGCTCCTCGATCGCCGCGAGGTGGCGGTCGACGACGGTCTGCGCCGCGACGCGGGGGGCCGTGCCCTCGGCGTCGGCCTGCTCCAGCATCGCGGTGACCACCCCTCGCATGGCCGAGCGCACCTTGGCGTCCGCCTCGGCCGCGTCCGCACCGATGTCACCGAACAGGGTCCACCACCACCAGGCGTTGGTGGCCGAGTTGGCGACGAAGTCCGGGATGACCTCGACCCCGCGCTCGCGCAGCGCCGCCTCCGCCTCGGGCAGGGTCGGCAGGTTGGCCGCCTCGACCACGAAGCGGGCGTGGAGGTTCGGCACGTCCTCCGGGGTGATGCAGTAGGAGACCGCGGCGGGCACCAGCACGTCGCAGTCGAGCCCGAGCCACTCGTCCGTGCCGACGACCCGGTCGCGCGGCCCGAGCTGGCCGCGGTCGATGCCGCCGAGCGGATCGCGACTGAGCAGCAGCCGCTCCACGTCGAGGCCGTCCGGGTTGACGATCGTGCCCCGCACGTCGGCCAGGCCGACGACGGTCACCCCGGCCTGCGCGAGGTAGCGGGCGGTCGCCCCGCCCATCGAGCCGAAGCCCTGGATCACCGCGCGCGAGGCGGCAGGGTCCACCCCGCGGTGCTCGAGCGCGGTGAGGGCCGACTCGGCGACCCCGAGCCCACCCACGAGCTCGGGCAGGTGCACCCCGTCGACGACGAGGTCGAACGCGTCGGCCAACCGGCGACGGGCCTCGTCGGCGTCGTCCAGCAGGGGGTAGATCGCCTGGATCGAGCTGGTCAACCCGGCCTCGACGACGGCCTCGTCGATCGTCTCCTGGCGCAGGCCCAGGTCCTCGCCGGTCGCCCAGTGGCACTCCAGCATCGAGCGCACCCCGTCCAGGTAGCGCACCAGCATCCCCCGCGCGTCCGGATCCTCGGGGTCGCAGTCGATGCCGCCCTTGGCGCCGCCCAGCGGGACGTACTTGGTGCCGGGTGCGTAGTGCAGCGCCTCCTTGCGGGTCATGCCCGCCGCCAGGCCCCGCACCTCCTCGAGAGTGCAGCCGCGGCGCATCCGCAGCCCGCCGCTCGCCACGCCCCGGACCAGCCGGTCGATGACGACGAAACCCTGCCTGCCGGTCACCGGGTCGGTCCAGATCACCTGCAGCCGGGGTGCAGCCCCCGCCTCGCCGGCGTCCTGCGCGGGCAGTCCGCTGCGCTCGGGCGCGATCGAGTGGGTCATGCTGCACCTCCTGGGTCTCGGTTACTGAACGACCATGCAGTAGCGGGAGTGGTCCTGTCAACCGAGCACCGCACCGTCGTGACGACACCGGCCGGTCCCCGCGCGCTGGGTGTTCAGTGGTCGGCCAGGCCCTCCACGTCCACCTGGAGCTCGTGGGCCACCGCCCGCATCGTCCAGTCGCGCAACTCCCGCCGGCTGACCAGCCCGCGGTGCACGATCGCCTGCACGGCGAGGCCGTCCATCAACGCGGTGATCCGCCAGGCGGCACCGCGGGCGTCGGACGTGGTGAACTCCCCCGCCGCCACGCCGTCTTGGATGATCGCCGTCAGCGACTCCTTCCACACCAGGTCGAGCTCGCGCCCGACCTGCCGGAGCGCCGGCTCCCGCAGCCCCGCCGCCCAGTTCTCGATCCACAACCGCCAGCCCTTGGCCTTGCCCGTCGGTGCGTACCACGCGAGGGCAGCGACGAGACGATCGCGCGCGGACGTCATACCGTCGGTCATCGACGTGAGGCGAGCCAGGTCCTGCTGCGCCCGCCAGGTGAGGGCCTCCCCGATCAGCGCGTCCTTGCTGCCGAAGTGGTAGACGACCAGCGCCGGGCTGACGCCGAGGGCGCCGGCCACGTCGGAGACCCGCAGGAGAGCGGTGCCCCGCTCCTCGATGGCGGTCGCGGCGGCCCGCAGGATCTCCTCCCGCCGGACCTCCGCGTCCTTCCGCCGTCTCGCCACGCCACGAGCGTAGGTCACCCCTGGCCGGCGCCGCGCCGGCACGCCGCCGAACCCCGCCATCCCTTGACATCCGCCGCTCCGAGGTCGGACGATGAGCCCGTAACTGACTGACCAGTCAGTTATCGGCTCCGATGCGCCCCGGGAGTCTGCGTGACCTCCAGCCTGCACACCTTCACCGACCCCGCGTCCGTCGCCGTCGTCGGTGCCTCCGACCACCCCGCGAAGTGGGGCCATTGGCTGGCCGCCGGCGCGCTCGAGGGATCGGGGCGCCGCGGCGTGCACCTGGTCAACCGGTCGGCCACCCGGGTGCTGGGATCGAGCTGCGCCCCCGACCTCGCCTCGCTGCCCGAGGTCCCCGAGCTGGTCGCCCTCTGCGTCCCCGCGCCCCAGGTCGCCTCGGTCGTCGAGGAGGGCTCCGCGCTGGGGGTGCGCGGCTGGCTCGGCATCACCGCGGGCATCCCCGACGAGGCGGGGCTGGCGGCACGGATCCGGGAGAGCGGCGCTCGCCTGCTCGGCGCCAACAGCCTCGGACTGTATGACGCGGAGAGTCACCTGCGGCTCGCCTGGGGCCACTTCACGCCGGGCCCGTTGGCCATCGTCACGCAGAGCGGGCAGCTGGGTTCGGAACTGGTGCTGCTCTGCGCCCGCGAGGGCATCGGCGTGTCGCGGTTCGTCTCGGTCGGTAACCAGAGCGACGTCGTGGCGACCGAGCTGCTCGAGGACCTGGCGACGCACGAGTCCACCCGGGTGGTCGCCCTCTACCTGGAGAGCTTCGCCGACGGTGAGTCCCTCTTCGGCGCGTTGCGTGCCCTGCGGGCGGCCGGCAAGCCGACCATCCTGCTCACCATCGGCGGCAGCAGAGCCAGCGCGCGGGTCGCACACTCGCACACCCGGTCGCTCACCTCGGCCACGGACGTGGTGGACGCGGCCTGCCGGGCGGCCGGCGTCCTGCACGTGCGGACGCCCAGTGAGCTGGTCGCGGTGGCCCGGGGGTTCCTCGCGGTGCGCAGCCCGTCCGGGCGCCGGGTCGCGGTGGTCGGTGACAGCGGCGGCCAGTGCGGGATCGCCGCCGACGTCGCCGGCACGGCCGGGCTCCTCGTGCCGGAGCTGCGCGGGCGCACCACGGCCCAGCTCGCCGGCCGGCTGCCCGTCGGTGCGGCGAGGGACAACCCGGTCGACCTGGCCGGGGCGGGCGAGGCGGACCTTCGCACCTACGCCGACGTGGTCGGGGAGGTGCTGGCGGACCCGGGCGTCGACACCGCGCTGCTCACCGGCTACTTCGGCCGCTACGGCACCGACAACCCCGGCCTGACGCAGGACGAGCTGCGCGTGGCCGGGCAGATCGCAGCCATCGCCCGCCAGCACCACAAGACCGTCGTCGTGCACACGATGTCGCCGGACGGTGACGTCGCCAAAGCGCTGTGGGACCAAGGGATTCCGGCCACGGCACGCATCGAGGACGCCGCGGCGATGATCTCCGGGCTGGCCGCGCTGAGCGCCCAGCTGCCGAGCCGCACCAACCCGTTGCTGCCGACCGAGAACGCTCCGCTCCGGCCCGGGTACTGGGCGGCCCGCGAGCTGCTGCAGGCGGCCGGCGTCGCCCTGCCTCCTGCCCGGCTGGTGCGCACCGCCGCCGACCTCAGCGACGCGGTGGCCTTCCTCACCCCACCGTTCGTGCTGAAGGCCGGCTGGCTCGAGCACAAGAGCGACGTCGACGGCGTCCGACTGGGGCTGGCGGACGAGGCGGACCTGCTGGCCGCCTTCGCGTCCATGCACGTGCGGCTGGGCGACGGTGAGTACGTCGTCGAGGAGCAGGACACCCGGGCCCACTGCGCCGAGATGCTCGTCGGCGCACGCCGCGAACCCGGCCTCGGCCCGGTCGTCGTGGTCGGCCTCGGCGGCACCGAGGCCGAGGTCTGGCAGGACGTCGCGCTCGAGTGCGCGCCGGTCTCGCCGAGCACGGCGGCGGCG
The DNA here is from genome assembly GCA_964425155.1 of uncultured Ornithinicoccus sp. Taxonomy (GTDB): domain Bacteria; phylum Actinomycetota; class Actinomycetes; order Actinomycetales; family Dermatophilaceae; genus Segeticoccus. Next base: position 6,049 of record CAYRLV010000083.1, read on the forward strand.
ATGATCGGGCGGCTGCGGTGCGCACCCGTGCTGGCCGGGTGGCGGGGCCGTCCTCCCGTCGACAGCGCCGGGCTGGCCCGGCTCGTCTCGGCGCTGTCCGAGCTGGTCGTCTCCCGGCCGGACATCGCCGAGATCGAGCTCAACCCGGTCCGGGTCGCCCCGGAGGGCGCGCTCGCGGTGGACGCACTCGTCATACCAGTCAGCCCAGCCAGCCCCAGTCACCCGAACCACTCCGACCGGCGAAGGACATCGTCATGACTCCCCGTGCGCACGACACCCCCACCCCCGCGTGGCCACTGAGCGACGAGCAGGCCGAGATCCTCGCGCTGTGCAAGGAGTTCGCGGAGAAGGAGATCCGGCCACGCGGCCGTGAGGTGGACGAGGCGGACACGGTGACGCCGGTGGACCTGTTCGCGCAGGCCGCGCGCGTCGGCATCACCGACTACATGATCCCGGAGGAGTTCGGCGGCGGCGGCTTCACCGACGTGTTCACCCAGTGCCTCGTCCAGGAGGAGCTGTGCTGGGGCGATCCGGGCATCGGCAACCTGGTGTGCTCGGGCGGGTTCTTCGCCGACCCGATCCTGGCGCTCGGCACCCAGGACCAGAAGCAGCGGTGGCTGACACCGCTCACCGGACCGGACGCGCCGCTGACCGCGCTGGCGACGACCGAGCCGGGCGCGGGGTCCGACGCCGCGTCGATCACCACCACTGCGACCCGGGTCGACGGCGGCTACCGGTTGAACGGGCAGAAGGCCTGGATCTCCAACGCGGGCGCCGCCGAGCTGTACGTGATCTTCGCCAAGACCGACCGCACCCTGCGGTCGGCCGGTGTCTCGGCCTTCCTGCTGCGCAAGGGCGCCGAGGGGATGTCGTTCGGCGAGCCGATGCGCAAGATGGGGCAGCGCGCCATCGTGTGCCGCGAGATCTTCCTCGACGACGTGTTCGTGCCGGAGGCCGACCGCCTGGGCGACGAGGGCGAGGGTTTCCGCGGGCTGATGCGCACCTTCGACATCAGCCGGGTGGTGCTCGGCGCCGCCGCGGTCGGCGCGGCTCGCGCCGCCTACGAGTACGCCCGAGATTATGCCCGGACGCGAAAGCAGTTCGGGCAGAACATCATTGAGCACCAGGCCGTCGCGTTCCGGCTGGCCGACATGGCGACTCGCATCGAGTCCGCCCGGCTGCTGGTGCACCACGCAGCCCGGGTCCTCGACAGCGGAGAGCGGGCCACCGGGCTGGCTGCCATGGCCAAGCTCACCGCCTCGGAGACCTCGATGTTCGTCACCCACGCCGCCGTGCAGACCCTGGGCGGCTGGGGCTACTCGCGGGAGTATCCCGTCGAGCAGTGGATGCGCGACGCGAAGCTCGAGGAGATCGAGGAGGGCACCTCCGACATCATGCGGATGGTGGTCTCCCGGCACCTGCCCTGAACCCGCAGCACCATGGACGCCGACCCGGCCCAGGAAGGAGCACGATGACAAAGCCGAGCCTGCTGACCGGAGGTGCCGCGCTGGTCGCGGCCCTCGAGGCCCACGACGTCGAGGCCGTCTTCGGCATCCCCGGCACCCACAACCTGGCGGTCTACGCCGCCCTCGCGACGTCCCCGATCCGCTCGGTGCTGACCCGGCACGAGCAGGGTGCCGGCTACGCGGCGGATGGTTACGCGCGGGTGTCCGGCCGTCCCGGTGTCTGCCTCACCACGACCGGGCCGGCCATCCTCAACGCGGCCGCCGCCGCGGCCCAGGCGTGGTCGGACTCGGTGCCGGTGCTGTTCGTCTCCCCGGGCATGCCACTGACCCACCCGGGGCGTGGCAACGGCTACCTGCACGAGGTCAAGGACCAGCAGGCCGCCCTCGACTCCGTGGTGGCCTACAGCCACCGGGTCACCAGTGTCGGGGAGATCCCGGGCGCCGTCGCCGACGCCTTCGTCACGATGCGCACGGGACGCCCGCGGCCGGTGCACCTGGAGATCCCCCTGGACCTGCTGGACGCGACCGACGAGGTGGCGCCGGTGGCGCCCGTCGTGCCCGCCGTGGTCGCGCCGCGTCCGGAGGTCGTGGCCGGCGCGGCTGACCGGCTACGGACCGCGCGCCGGCCGACGCTCGTCGTCGGTGGCGGAGCACGCGGCGCGTCGCGTCAGGTGCGGGAGCTCGCGGAGCGGCTGGAGGCGCCCGTCGTCACCAGCACCAACGGCAAGGGTGTGCTGGACGAACAGCACCCGCTGTCGGTCGGCGCCGGTCTGCACCAGCCGTCGGTCCGGTCGCTGTGGGAAAGTTCCGACGCCGTCGTCGCGATCGGCACCGAGCTGGCACCCTCTGACGTGTGGGAGAGCCCGATCGCGTGGGGCGACAAGCTGATTCGTGTCGACATCGACCCAGCCGCGGTGACCGCGAACGCCGATCCGGCGCTGCGCGTGGTGGGAGATGCCTCGGTCGTCCTCGACCAGTTGCTCGCAGCGCTCGGGCCCGGCGACGGAGGCGGCGATGCCGAGCGGGCCGGCTCGGCACGTGCCGCACTGACGAAGGACGCGAGGGCCGAGGGTGCGCGATGGCGGGGTCTGGTCGATGTGCTGACCGCGGTCGTGGACGCCGACACCGTGGTCGCCGGCGACAGCACGATGTCGTGCTACTACGCGGTGCTGGGTGGTCTCCGCATCCGCCGTCCCGCCGGTTTCCTCTACCCGACCGGTGGCGGCACCCTGGGCTACGGCCTGCCGGCCGCGATCGGGGCCTCACTGGCACCCGAAGCGCCGCGTGTCGTGGCCCTGCTCGGTGACGGCGGCGTGATGTTCACCCTTCCCGAGTTGGCCACCGCCGCCGCGCTCGGGCTGCCCCTGCCCGTCGTGGTCGTCGACAACGGCTATTACGGCGAGATCCGCGACGAGATGGCCGGACGCGGCGACGAGATCCACTCGGTCGGCCTCGGCAACGTGGATTTCGCCGCCGCAGCTCGCGCGCTCGGCTGCCACGGCCGGACCATCGAGGCCACACAGGAGTTGGGGCCCGCCATCGAGGAGGCCTTCACGGCAGACCGTCCCACCATCCTGCACGTGGCCGAGCAGCTCCTGCGCAGCGAAACGCCCACATCGTGAGCGAACCGTGACCTCACCCACGACACGTGCCCAATCGTGCTGGCCCGCAACGGACTCCACGTTGCGCAGCAGATGTTGCGCGTTGCGGCCGAAGTCCCCACCAACCGGCCGACCCGGCCCTATCCTTGACTCCACGGCGGAAGCAGGTAACTGTTTCCCCAGACTGCTTGCCCCGTTCGCCTCCCTGGAAGGAAACCTCACGACATGACCTCCAAACGCATCCTCGGGCTGGTGAGTGCAGTGGCGATCGGCGTCTCGCTGGCCGCCTGCGGCTCTGACAGCGGCGGCGACTCCAACGCCGGGGGTGGGGGCGGCGGTTCCGACAACGCTTCCAACGCGGACTGGGGCAACTGCAAGGTCACCAGCAAGCGGGGCAGCATCAAGCTCGATGTGGTGACGCCCGGCACGCTGACCGTCGAGACGACGCTGCCGGCTCAGGGCTGGTGGAACGGCACCACTGCCGAGTCGATCAAGGACGGCTTCGAGTACTGCATGGCCGCCGAGATCGCCAACATGGGCGGTCTCGACTCGGTCACCGTCAAGAACGTCTCGTTCGCCCAGCTGGTGGCGGGCCGCACCAACAAGTACGACATCGCGCTCGCGGAGTCCTCCATCACCCCGGAGCGCGCCAAGGTCGTCGACTTCTCCACTCCCTACTACGACTCCAACATCGGCGTGCTGACCAAGAAGGGGTCGGGGATCACCGCCGACAACATCACCTCGAAGAAGTGCGCGGCCTACAACGGCACCACGTCCGTGCCCTTCCTCAAGGAAAAGCTGAAGTGCGCCACGACCCGCATCTACCCGAACTCGCAGACGCTCTACCAGGGCGTCCTGTCCGGACAGGTCGACGCGGCGTTCCTCGACACGGCCATCGTGCTGGCCGAGGCCAAGAACACCGGGGGCAAGCTGGAGGTGCCCGGGCAGTACGAGACCGGTGAGCACTACGGCGCGATCTTCCCGAAGGGCTCCAAGAACGAGGACTCCTTCAACAAGGCGATCAAGACGTTGGACAAGGACGGCACGTTGAAGGAGCTGTCCAAGACCTATCTCGGCCCGGCCTTCGGTGGCGACCCGGCGGCGGTGCCGGTCTGGAAGGTGAAGTGAGCCAGGCCCCGTTCGCGCCGACCCGGGAGCCCCGATGAGTTCTCCGCACTCCCCTGAGTTGGTGGGCGACGAGGTCGTTCCTCCTCCCGAGCCGAGTCCCCCGAGGCCGGTGATGACCCAGGCCTTGGTGGCTCTGGTGTGCTCCATCCTCGGCATCGTGATGATGGTGGTCGCCGCGCTGAAGCTCCGCGACTACAACCACGGGCACTTCGTCGCCACCTTGATCGGTGTCGTATTCGTGCTCGCGACGCTGTATCCGTTGTGGCCGACCGCCAAGTCCTTCTCCGGGGCACGCGACACGGCGCGTCTGCTCCGCGAGGATCAGTTGGTGGGGGCGCGGCGGGCGTCGGCGCGTGGCCGCGAAGACGCCCAGATCGGCACCGGCTTCGCCGCAGCCGCCATCATTCTCGCAGGGCTCCTGCTGATGGGCCTGGCCAACACCGCGGACGGCGGGGGCATCGCCGGGACGTTCTTCGCCTCACGTGGATGGACTGCGGCCTTCCCCGAGATGATCCGGGCGTTTTGGATCAACATCTGGGTGGCCGTCGTCGCCTTCGTGCTGGTGCTGATCTTCGGGCTGCTCGTCGCGGTGATGCGGATGCTGCCCGGCCGAGCGGGGGCGCCGCTGCGGATGATCGCCATCGCCTACTGCGACATCTTCCGCGCGGTGCCGGCCATCGTGACGATCTTCATCGTCGCCTTCGGACTCCCGCTGGCCTTCCCGTTCGCGGCCGACTGGCCGCTCACCTGGCTGGGCATCATCGCGTTGACCCTGACCTACTCGGCCTATGTCGCGGAGGTCTACCGGGCCGGACTCGCCTCGATCCACCCGAGTCAGGCGGCGGCTGCCCGCTCGCTCGGACTGAGTTACATCCAGACTCTGCGCACCGTCCTGGTGCCCCAGGGCGTGCGCCGCGTCATCCCGCCGCTGCTCAACGACTTCATCAGCCTGCAGAAGGACACCGCATTGCTGTCGATTGCGGCCATTCCCGAGGTGTTCCAGGTCTCCACCTTCTGGCAGAGCAAGCTCTACATCCTCTCCCCGGTGACCCTCGCCGCGGCCTTCTTCATCATCATCACCATCCCGCAGGCCCGCTTCGTCGACCACCTGCTCCACCGCGATGCCGCCAAGCGGGCAGGGGGTTAGCCGATGCCGTTCCTCGAGATCGACAACGTCCGCAAGAGCTACGGCCAGAACGAAGTGCTCAAGGGTGTCACCCTCAACGTCGAGCGGCACGAGGTGGTCTGCCTGATCGGCGCGTCCGGCTCGGGCAAGTCCACCCTGCTGCGCTGCGTCAACCAGCTGGAAGAGGTCAATGGCGGCGAGATCCACCTCGACGGCGACACCATCACCGGAGCCGGCGTCGACCTCAACAAGCTGCGCCGCGACGTGGGCATCGTGTTCCAGAGCTACAACCTGTTCCCGCACATGTCGGTGATCGAGAACGTCATGCTGGCCCCGACCCGGGTCGGCGGCATCTCCAAACAGGTCGCCAAGGACAAGGCGATGGCGCTGCTGGAGTCGGTCGGCATGCAGGACAAGTCCAATGCCTACCCCGACAGCCTCTCCGGCGGGCAGCAGCAGCGCGTGGCGATCGTGCGGGCGCTGGCGATGGAGCCCCGGGTGATGCTGCTCGACGAGATCACTGCGGCTCTCGACCCCGAGCTCGTCGGTGACGTGCTCGAGATCGTCCGCGAGCTGGCCAACGAGGGCCTGACCATGCTCCTGGCCACCCACGAGATGGGCTTCGCCCGCGAGGTCGCCAGCCAGGTCTGCTTCCTCGACCAGGGCTCGATCTGCGAGAACGGCCCGCCCGACCAGATCTTCGACAACCCGCAGGAGCCGCGTACCCAGCAGTTCCTCAGCCGCGTGGTCAAGTCCGGCCGACTCTGAAGCGGGCCCTCGGCGCATGTCCCCGTGCCCGGCCGGCCCGGTGGCAGGGGTCGCGGACGCGGATGTGGTGAGTCCCCGCATACGAGAACTGCCCCGCCTGATGGCCGGGCAGTTCCGTGTCGTGATGGGTGGA
>CAYRLV010000084.1:0-12258 GCA_964425155.1 uncultured Ornithinicoccus sp.
GTCGGTGTCGTCGGCAATGGTGCTGCCGGTGGTGATGTCGAGGGCATGGTCGACGCCCCTCGGGCGCTCCTGCACCTCGACCGCCTCGTGGTAACGACGCGTCATGACGGCTCCTTCGCGGCCACGGTCCTCGTCGCCGGGCGGGCCACGGGCGGGGTCGAGGCGCCCGTGGCCACGCCCGACAACTCCTTCCTGTCTCGAACGTGTGTTCGATACTTGGATGCTACCCCTGCCCTCCGACAGCCCGTCAAGCCCGACCGGGCACCGACCGCGCGAGGGGGTCCTCCCACCACCCCGGCGACGTCTCCCCGCCACCAATCTCGGGTCAATGCCCACCAACCCGCCGGGAGATGGCTACCGTTCCGGCATGACCGACGCCTCCGCCTACGAGGTCCGCGACAGCCCGTCCGTGCTGCGCGTCGTCCAGGTGCTGCAGGAGCAGCAGGTCCGTGGTGCCGTGACCATCCTCGACGAGCACGCCCGCACCGCCCGGCTGGCCGCCGACCAGCTCGGCATCGACATCGGCCAGATCGCCAACTCACTGATCTTCCGGGCCCACCTGGCGGACGAGAGCATCGCTCCCCTGCTCGTCCTCGCCTCGGGGGCGCACCGCGTCGACACCGCGCGGGTGGCCGACACGCTCGGGCTCGGCCAGATCACCAAGGCTGACGCCGAGTTCGTCCGCGAGCACACCGGATTCGCCATCGGCGGCGTTCCCCCGGTGGGCCACCGCGTCCCCCCGCTGACCGTCGTCGACATCGCCCTCAGCCGCTATCGGCAGGTGTGGGCGGCGGCGGGCCACCCGCGCGCGGTGTTCCCCACCTCATACAACGAGCTGTTGCGTCTCACCGGCGGCCAGTCCGCCGAGGTGGCATGAACCACCCCACGAAGCGCAGTCGCCGCGCGCGGGTCGAGGACGTCCACGAGCTGGCGACGGCCATGCCGTTCGTCACCTGCGAGACCGGCCCGAAGGGCAACCCGGTCTACCAGGTGGGCCGCAAGTCGTTCGTCTTCTTCCGCAACCCGCGGCCCGACGCGGTCGACCCGGAGACCGGCGAGCGCTACACCGACGTGATCGTGTTCTGGGTGCGCTCCGAGGAGGACAAGCAGGCGCTGGTGCAGGACGAGAGCCTGCCGTTCTTCACCACGCCGCACTTCGACCGGCACCCCTCCGTCCTGCTCCGCGGGAGCCGCGTCGGTGAGCTCGGTCTGGACGAGCTCACCGAGATCGTCCAGGACGCCTGGCTCGCCCGGGCGTCGCGCCGTCGCGCTGCCGACTGGCTCGCCCAGCACGGGCTGGAGCCGGACGACTGAGTACCTCGCCCCACCAGACCTGAGTACCCCGTCTGAGTACCTGCACGGATGTCCCCCTGCCGCCGAGCGGGCAGGCTGGTCCTGCACGTCGAGGACGTGCACACGCACCGGGGGGTGCCTCCACGCGCACCGGCACACGGCGGCGGAGCCCTGGGAGGGGAGGGCTCGAGCCGCAGTGTGCCGGTGCGCTGGTGTCCCGGGAGCTACCGCCCGGAGCGCACCCCGGCCTCCACCCGGTCGCCCAGGTCCTGGTCCACCTGGCGCCAGTAGTCGAACGCGCGCTCGAGCACCGGCTCGGTGACCCCGTCCAGCAGGTGGCCCACGATGTTGCTCACCAGTCGCTCGCGTGCCGCGTCGTCGAGCACCTCGCGCACCATCGTTCCCGGCTGACCGAAGTCGTCGTCCTCCGTATGCAGCGTGGCTGCCGCCCGGACCATCTCCCCGTCGCTCGCCCAGCCGGCCGGTTCACCGAACCGCTCGGTGTCGGCCCGCGGGCCACCCTTGGAGTTCGGCGCGTAGACCGGGTCGGAGACCGGGTGGTAGCGCATCGCCCCGTCCTTGGAGTACGACCGGACCGGCGCGTGCCGGGGGTAGTTGACCGGGAGCTCCCGGTAGTTGGGCCCGATCCGGTAGCGGTGCGCATCGGCATACGAGAAGATCCGGCCGAGCAGCATCTTGTCCGGGCTCGGGCCGATGCCGGGCACCATGTTGTTGGGCTCGAACGCCGCCTGCTCGATCTGCGCGTGGTAGTCGGTCGGGTTCTCGTCCAAGGTCATTCGCCCGACCTCGATGAGTGGGTAGTCCCGGTGGGAGATCGTCTTGGTCAGGTCGAACGGGTTGAACCGGTAGGTGGCGGCCTCCGCGAACGGCATGATCTGCATGAAGAGCGTCCAGCTGGGGTGCTCGCCGCGCTCGATCGCGCGGTAGAGGTCGCGGGTGTGGTAGTCACCGTCCTCGCCGGCCAGCCGGTCGGCCTCCTCCTGGAGCAGGAACTCGATGCCCTGGTCGGTCTTGAAGTGGTAACGGACCCAGAAGCGCTCGCCGTCGGCGTTGACCCACATGTAGGTGTGGCTCGAGTAGCCGTTCATGTGTCGCCAGCTGCGCGGGATGCCGCGGTCGCCCATCAGCCACGTGACCTGGTGGGCCGACTCCGGTGACAGGGTCCAGAAGTCCCACTGCATGTCGTGGTCGCGCAGGTTGGTGTCGGCGCGGCGCTTCTGCGAGCGGATGAACTGCTGGAACTTGAGCGGGTCCCGCACGAAGAACACCGGGGTGTTGTTGCCGACCATGTCGTAGTTGCCCTGTTCCGTGTAGAACTTGAGCGCGAAGCCACGCGGGTCGCGCCAGGTGTCAGGGCTGCCGCGCTCGCCCGCGACGGTCGAGAACCGGGCGACCATCTCGGTGCGGCGGCCGGGCTGGAACACGTCCGCCTTCGTGTAGGCGCTCACGTCGTTCGTCACCTCGAAGTGTCCGAACGCCCCGCCGCCCTTGGCGTGCGGTTGCCGCTCGGGGACGCGCTCGCGGTTGAACTGCGCCATCTGCTCGATCAGGTAGGCGTCGTGCAGCAGGATCGGCCCATCCGGTCCCACGGTCAGCGAGTGCTCGTCGCTCTCGACCGGGATCCCGGCATCGGTGGTGGTGTAGTCGTCGGTCATCGGCGGCCTCCTCGTACGGATCGGGAGCAAGGGCTCCACCACCTCCGTACCCACGGACCGTCAGCCCATCCCCTCCGCACCTCGCTCCGGACGGGTGACGAGGTCGGCCGGATCGGTGTTGCCGCCGCAGACGACCACGGCGACCCGCTCCCCCGGCTCGGGTGCGTAGCCACCCGACGTCAGGGCCGCCACCGCGGTCGCTCCCCCGTGCTCGGCCGCGACCCGCGCCTCGTCCCAGAGGCGCTGCCGCGCCGTCATGATCGCCTCGTCCTCGACCAGCACGCTGGTCACGCCCGCCCCCGACAGGACGTCGTAGGCGATGCTCCCGATCCGCTTGGCCCCCAACGAGTCCGACGCCACCCCTGAGACCTCGACGTCCACCGGGTGACCGGCCTCGAGGGCGTCGTGCAGCGTCGGTATGCGGGCCGGCTCCACCGCCACGAGTCGCGCCCGGCCGGCCAGCCCGGCGGCGATGCCCGCGGAGAGGCCCCCGCCGCCGACGGCGACCACCACCGTGTCCACCTCGGGCACCTGGTCCAGCAGCTCCACCGCGACCGTCCCCTGTCCGGCGACCACCTCGGGCTGGTCGTAGGCGTGGACGAAGAGGGCGCCGGTGTCCCGCGCGCGAGCCAGGCACGCGTCATACGCGTCGGCGTAGAGCGCCCCGGTGACGGTGACCTGCGCCCCGGTCGCCCGCACCCGCCCGATCTTGACCGGGCTGGACGCCTCCGGGACGAAGACCTCCGCGCGGAGGCCGAGCTGCCTCGCCGCGTGCCCGACCGCGAGTCCGTGGTTGCCGCCGGAGGCCGCGATCACCCCGGCGTCGGGCAGCACGCCGGCGGCACGGGCGGAGAGGATCCGGTTGAACGCGCCGCGTGCCTTGAACGAGCCGGTGTGCTGGAGCAGTTCGAGTTTGAGGGCCACCGGGCCGGGGACGTCGAGAGCCGCGCCCTCGAGCACCACCACCGGTGTGCGCCGGACGTGCTCGGCGATGCGGGAGCAGGCTGCCGGGACGTCGATCGGCTCCGTCACGGGTGGCGCGCTCATGCGGGGCCCCCGCGAAGAATCGGAGCGCCGCGGAGAACTGCCGGGGTCCCCGCAAGGTATCGCAGCGAGCTTGCGAGCGGAGAACCTTGTGGGGTGGCTTTGTGGGGTGCGGTCACGTCCTCACCGTAGCCGCCCGATCGCCCGCTCCCTCCGGGCCCACCCCGGGCCCCCAGACGGCGCCGGTTCACCGTTTATGGTCGGGGGCATGGCTCGGTACTTCGACGTGCACCCGCAGGACCCCCAGCCCCGCGTGATCGCCAAGACCGTGGACCTGATCCGCGACGGAGGGCTGATCGCCTACCCCACCGACTCGTGCTTCGCGCTGGGGTGTGCCCTCGGCAATCGCGAAGGCCTGGAACGGATCCGGACGATCCGGCGGCTCGACGGCAAGCACCACTTCACCCTGGTGTGCCGCGACTTCGCGCAGCTCGGGCAGTTCGTCCAGATCGACAACGCGGTCTTCCGCCGGATCAAGGCGGCCACGCCCGGGCGCTACACCTTCATCCTCCCTGCGCTGAAGGAGGTGCCCCGCCGGATGCTGCACCCGAAGAAGAAGACGGTCGGCGTGCGCATCCCCGACCACCGCGTCGCCCAGGCGCTGCTCGAGGGGCTGGGCGAGCCGATGCTGTCCAGCACGCTGCTGCTGCCCGGCGAGGACGAGCCGATGACCGAGGGCTGGCAGATCAAGGAGGAGCTCGACCACCAGATCGACGCCGTGCTCGACTGCGGCGACACCTGGGCCGAGCCGACGACGGTGATCGACTTCGTGGACGGGGTGCCGGAGGTGGTCCGCCGCGGCGCCGGTGACCCGACGCCCTTCGAGTGACCCGCGGCCGCACCCACGCGCGAAGCCACGCTGGCAAAGGCGCCAGGACACGCCGTATGCGGGCCGCTCACCCCAGGTTCGCCAGCGCGGCTTGACGCTGGTGGTCAGGCCCGGTCGGCGGTGACCGGGGGCTCCGCCGACCAGGGGAAGACGATCCACTCGTCGGTCCGCCGCCACACGTAGTCGGGCTCGACGACCGACGCGGACTTGGCGTAGAGCACCGCGCTGCGCGCCTCGGCCCCGTGCTCGCGCAGCAGCTCGAGCACCAGGGCGAGGGTGCGGCCGGAGTCCACGACGTCGTCGACGACCAGCAGCCGGCGGCCCTGGATGCTGTCGGTGTCGAGCATCGGGGCGAGCAGCACCGGGTCGGGCAGCGTCTCGTGCACGTCGGTGTAGAACTCGACGTTGATCGCGTCGGTCAGCTTGACGCCGAGCGCGTAGGACAGCCCACCGCCCGGCACGAGCCCGCCGCGGGCCACCGCGATGAGCACTTCGGCTTCGAAGCCGGAATCGGCCACCTGCTGGGCCAGCTCGCGGCAGGCCACCCCGAACCGCTCCCAGCTGAGGACCTCCTTCTGCTGGAGGTCGGTCGCGTCGGCGTGGTAGGCGGTCGTCATGACCGACCACCGTAGCGGCTGCCCGGCGGCGCGGCCTCGGGGACGAGGCCCGTGAAGACCTCCATCGTCGCCGTGGACCGGTTCATCGTGTAGAAGTGCAGCCCGGGCGCGCCCTCGTCGCGCAGCCGGGTGGCCAGCTCGGTCGCGATCTCGACGCCCACCGCGCGCAGCGCCGCGGGGTCCTCGGCCACCGGCTCCAGCCGGCGCAGCACGGTGTCCGGCAGGGGGGTGCCGGACAGCTCCGCCATCCGCCGGATCTGCTTGTAGCCGGTGACCGGCATCAGCCCGGGAATGATCGGCAGGTCACAGTGCCGGGCGGCCACCCGGTCGCGCAGCCGCAGGTAGGCGTCGGCGTCGAAGACGAACTGCGTGACGGCGAACTCGGCCCCCGCCTCGGCCTTGCGCACCAGCACCTCGGCGTCGTGGTCGAGGCTGGGCGACTCCGGGTGCCGGTCGGGGAACGCGGCCACCCCGACGGTGAACGTCCCCAGCTCGCGCACCAGCCGGACCAGCTGGTCGGCGTGGTCGAGGCCCTCCGGGTGCGCGGTCCACTCGGCGGTCGGCCCGCCCGGCGGGTCGCCCCGCAGGGCGAGCACGTTGCGCACGCCCGCGTCGGCATACTCCCCCACCACCTGCCGCAGCTGCGCGACCGAGCTGCCCACGCAGGTGAGGTGCGCCATGGTGGTCAGCGTGGTCTCCCGCGCGATCCGGCCGGTGATCCGCACCGTGCGGTCGCGGGTGGTCCCGCCTGCGCCGTAGGTCACCGACACGAACGTCGGCCGCAACCGTTCGAGCCGGCGGATCGCCGCCCAGAGGTTCACCTCCGCCTCGTCCGTCTTCGGCGGGAAGAACTCGAAACTGTATGACGTGCCCTCGGCCGCGAGCCGCCGCGGGATGGAGGCGGCCGCGTGGGGCGCCTTCGGCATCGTGGAGGCGGTTCCGTGGGCCATACCCGCCAGCGTAGGCGACCCGCCGCACCGTAGGCTCGGTGGTAGTCACCCGCGCCAGTACTCGGAGGTTCGTTGTCCAACCCGCTCGACGCCCACCGACTGCGCGCTCGCGTGCAGGCGGTGGTCGACGCCGAGATCGCGACCCAGGAGTCCGTCCTCGCCGAGGTCGGGCCCGACATGGTGCCCTTCGTCGACGTCGTGGCCACCCTGGTGCGCGGGGGCAAGCGGCTGCGCGCGGCGTTCTTCTACTGGGGCTACCGTGCGGCCGGCGGCGCCGACAGCGAGGCCGTCGTCCGGGCCGCGGCGGCGATGGAGTTCTTCCAGGCCGCGGCGCTGCTGCACGACGACGTCATGGACGGCAGCGACACCCGACGCGGTATGCCGTCCGCCCACCGCAGGCTCGCGTCGCACCACGCGACGCACGGCTGGTCCGGCGACGCCGACCGGTTCGGCGAGGCCGGCGCGATCCTCGCCGGCGACCTGTGCCTGACCTGGACCGACGAGCTCTACGCCACCAGCGGCCTCCCGGCGCACGAGATCGCCCGAGGGCGCGCCCTGTTCGACCGGATGCGCACGCAGCTGATGGGCGGGCAGTTCCTCGACGTGCTCGAGGCGGCGCGCGGCTGGGACGGGCTGACCGCGCAGGAGCAGATCGAGCGCGCCCGTCACGTGATCCGTTACAAGAGCGCCAAGTACACCGTCGAGCACCCGCTGCTCATCGGCGCGACCGCCGCCGGCGCCGGGCCCGAGGACCTCGCGGGCCTGTCCCGCTACGGCCTCGCGCTCGGCGAGGCGTTCCAGCTGCGCGATGACGTCCTCGGCGTCTTCGGCGACCCCGACGAGACCGGCAAGCCGGCCGGAGACGACCTGCGTGAGGGCAAGCGCACCGTGCTCGTCGCGGAGGCGCTCGCCACCGGCGGCGCGGACGCGGCCGCGCTGTTCGACAAGCTGCTCGGGGTGCCCGACCTCGACGACGGGCACGTCGCCCAGTTGCGTGAGCTGATCACGTCGACCGGTGCGCTCGGCCGCGTCGAGGAGGCGATCACCCGGCTGGCCGCAGAGGCGCGCGAGCACCTGGCGTCCACCCGCGCGCTGACTCCGGAGGGCCGGGCGACCCTCGACGCGCTGATCGGGCTGTCGACCGCCCGTTCGGCGTGACCGGAGGCCCGACCGACCACGTCGTGGTCGTGGGCGCGGGCCTCGCCGGCCTGTCCGCAGCCCTGCACCTGGCCGGTGCGGGCCGGCGGGTCACCGTGCTCGAGCGTGAGCCCGGGCCCGGTGGGCGTGCGGCGCGGGTGACCCGTGAGGGCGCTACCGGCACCTACCACCTGGACACCGGGCCGACCGTGCTGACCGTCCCCGAGCTGCTCGAGGACTGCTTCGCCGCCGTCGGCGAGGAGCTCGCCGACCACGTGACGCTCCGCCCGCTCGACCCGGCCTACCGCGCCCGGTTCGCCGATGGCACCGGGCTCGACCTGACCACCAACCGGGAGGTGATGGCGCAGCGCATCGCCGAGTTCGCCGGCCGGGCGGAGGCCCGGGGCTACGAGCGCTACGTCGACTTCGTCACCGGCCTCTACCGCCTGGAGCTGCGCGACTTCATCGACCGCAACGTCGACTCCGTGTTGGGCCTGGCCCGCCCGTCCTTGGCCAAACTCTTTGCCCTGCAGGGATTCTCGCGTCTCGCCCCCACCGTTGCCCGCTACTTCGACGACGAGCGGCTACAGCGCGTGTTCACCTTCCAGTCGCTGTATGCGGGGCTGTCACCCCAGCGCGCCCTCGCCCTCTACGCGGTGATCTCCTACATGGACCTCGTCGCAGGGGTGAGCTACCCGGTCGGGGGCGTGGCCGCCATACCGGAGGCGATGGCCGGCGCAGCCGAGCGGGCAGGTGTCGAGTTCTGTTACGGGACAACCGTGGCGGAGGCGCGCTGGAGTGGCGACCGGCTGACCGAGCTGGTCGCCGAGGACGGTCGGTCGTGGCGGCCGGACGCCGTGGTGCTCACGCCGGACGCGCCGGTGGCCCGCCGTCTGGTCGGCCGGCCGGCGCCGCAGGAGGCCACGACCCGCTGGTCACCGTCCTGCGTGGTGCTGGCGGCCGGGCTGCGGACCCGGTGGCCGGACGTGGCGCACCACACGGTGACGTTCGGGCGGGCCTGGTCCGGCGTGTTCGAGGATCTCGAGCACGGACGGCTGATGCGCGACCCGTCGTTCCTCGTGTCGCTGCCGTCGACGACCGACCCCGGGCTCGCGCCGGCCGGCCACACGTCCGCCTACGTGCTGTTCCCGGCGCCGAACCTCGCGGCCGGTCCGCTGGACTGGCCACGGCTGCGCGAGCCCTACCGCGAGCACCTGCTGACGGCCGTCGAGCGTTCCGGTCTCACCGGGTTCGCGGACGCGATCGAGGTCGAGGAACTGATCACCCCGGCCGACTGGGCCGATCGCGGAATGGCCGCAGGGACACCGTTCGCCGCGGCGCACACGTTCGGCCAGACCGGCCCGTTCCGGCTGCCGAACCGGGTCGGCGACAACGTGGCGCTGGCCGGCTCGGGGACGGTCCCCGGGGTCGGCGTGCCCATGGTGCTGATCAGCGGGCGACTCGCGGCCGAGCGGGTCGTCGGGCCGGACCCCGGCTACGTCTCCCGGGCCTGGCGATGACCGGCCTCGGCGGCGACCCGGCGATGGCCGCGGCCTACGAGCACTGCCGGCGGGTGCACGCCGAGCACGGACGCACCTACTACCTGGCGACCCGGCTGCTCCCGGCGCCGGCCCGGCCGCACGTGTGGGCGCTCTACGCCTTCGCCCGCACCGCGGACGAGATCGTCGACAGCCCGTCCGGGCCAGACCCCAGCGCGCTCCCGGACTGGGCCGCGGCGGCGATGCGGACCCTGCGCGCCCCGAATCCGCCGCACCCGCTGGTCGATCCGCTGCTCGCGGCGACCTGGACGACGATGCGCACCTACGACCTCGACCCCGGGTTGCTGGAGGAGTTCCTGGGCTCGATGACGATGGACCTGACGGTGCGGCGCTACGCCACATGGGACGACCTGCTGACCTACATGCGTGGGAGCGCGGCGGTGATCGGCGAGCTGATGGCGCCGGTGCTCGGCGCGCACGGCGCGGACGCGCTGCACCGTGCCGGGGCCCTGGGCGAGGCGTTCCAGCTCACCAACTTCATCCGGGACGTGTCCGAGGACTTCCACCGTGGCCGGATCTATCTCCCGCTGGCCGATCTCGAGCGGCACGAGGTGAGCGAGTCGCTGCTCGAGTCGGCCGTGCGTCGGGGTGAGCCCGATCCGCGGGTGCGCGCTCTGGTCGCGTTCGAGGTGGCCCGGGCGCGTGACCTCTACACGGTGGCCCGGCCCGGGCTGGATCTCGTGGCGCGGAGCAGCCGGCCGTGCCTCGAGGCCGCCTACCGGCTCTACGGCGGGATCCTCGACGAGGTGGAGCGGCACGAGCACAACGTGTTCGCGGGGCGGATCCGGGTGCCGCGCCGCCGTCGCCTGGCCACGGCCGCGGGACTGGCCGCCGGGCACCAGGCGCACCGCCTCGCCGACCGCGTTCGTCGTCGCTAGGTTGCCTTGGCGCCTCGCCTGCCGCGAGCGGGTTGCGGCAAGGCCGGTCAGCGGTCGTAGTCCTCATCGTCGTCGGGGACCGCCTCCCGCTGGTCGAGCACGTCGGCGTCGTCGGCGTCGTCGGGGAAGTCGTCGGGTTCGGGCGTCGGTGCGTCCGGGTCCGCCTGGTCGTCGAGGTCGGCCCACTGGTCGACCCGGTCGGCCTCCGACACCTCGTCGAGGACGTCGTCACGTTCCGGTCCCCTGCTGTCACTGCTGCCGAGGGGTGCCATCTGTGCCTCCTTCGCGCCGTGTCATGCCGTGCTCTGGACCTGCCGTCCCATTGTGACGCCTGTCCGCCCGCTGCGCAGAATCCCGCAGCCGGGTCCAGGCCGCACAGGTGAGCAACACCATCGCGAAGCCGAAACCGAGGTCCTCCACCGGGGCATAGAACACCCGCCCGTCGCCGAACATCGAGATCCGCTCGCTGCCCAGGATCGTCCCCGGGTCGTAGCGGACGATGCCGCGCCCGGTCAGCCAGCCGTTGGTGACCAGCTGGAAGAACAGGATGATCGCGTAGGCGCTCCACCAGGTGCGCGTGGTGGTGAGCCGGGTGCGCACCACGACGAGGTCGATCAGCAGCGCGACCACGACGGCCAGGCAGGCGAGGACGGTGTAGCTCACCGGTGTCGGCCCTCACCGTCACCGTCGCTCCCGCTCCCCCGCCCGCGATCGCGCCCCCGCCGGCCGGGTGCCTCACCGCGGACCACACGCACCGCCTCGTAGGCGAGCAGCGAGGCCAGGGGGATGACCAGGAAGAACCCGATCTCCTCCAGCGGCACGCCGAGCACGCGCGGCGGCAGGGTCTGCGCCGGATCGAACCGCCAGTGCCCCGCGTGGGTGGCGAGCAGGTCCCAGAGCAGGAAAGGCCCGGCGCCCAGGACGATCGCCGTCAGCACTCGCAGCGGACGGCGCAGCACCGTCAGCCCGTAGGCGGGCACCAGCCACAGGGTGCCGATCAGGCAGAAGGCGAGCATCCCGGCATACGACCAGTGCGCCGGTCCCACCTAGAAGGCCAGCTCCTGGGCCCGGCGGCGCACCTCCTTCTTGTGGCCCGCGAGCAGCGCGTCCAGCGGCGCTCCCGGCACCGGCAGGCTGTCGTCGGGGGTGAACAGCCAGCGCACGGCCTCCTCGTCGTCCATGCCGCTGTCGGCGAGGACCGTGACGGTGCCGCGCAGGGACGGCAGCGGGCCGTCCGCGGTGAGGAATCGGGCGGGCACCGAGACGGCCCGGCGCGGTCCGGTGCGCAGGGCGACCAGCTCGCGGTCGGAGATCATCCGCCGCACCTCGGACAGCTTGACCGACAGCCGGTCGGCGACCTCGGGCACGCTGAGCCACTCGCCCACCAGGGCCTCGACGCCGCTCGGGTCCGGCGCGCCGTCCCGGGGCGCGTCATCGAAGGAGTTCACGGCACCAGCCTGCCACGGCGCTCCCCGGCCCGACGCCGGTGGGCGCGGGGCCGGCCTCACTCGACGGTGACGGACTTGGCGAGGTTGCGCGGTCGGTCGATCTCCCGGCCGAGACGGGCGGCGACGTGGTAGGCGAGCAGCTGCAGCGCGACGGTCAGCAGCACGGCGTCCAGCTCGACCTCGCTCTCCGGCACGTCGATGCGTTGCACGTCGACCTCGCCCAGGTCCACCGCCTGGTGCGTCACCGCGATGACCGGCCCGCCGCGGGCCGAGATCTCGTGCAGGGCAGCGACATTGCGCTCGCGCAGCTCGTCGTCCGGCACGATCGCGACCGTCGGCATGGCCGCGTCGATGAGTGCGAGCGGGCCGTGCTTGAGCTCGCTCGTCTGGTAGGCCTCGGCGTGCTGGTAGGTGATCTCCTTCAGCTTCTGCGCGCCCTCTCGCGCCACCGGGAAGCCGCGCACGCGGCCCACGAAGAACAGGCTGTCGGCGTCGACCAGCGCGGCGGCGGCCCGGTCGATCCCGTCCTCGTCGTCCAGCACCTGCTGGATCCTCGCGGGCAGGCTCGTCAGCCCGTCGATGAGTCGTGCGCCGTCGGCGAACGACAGGTCGCGCACCCGACCGAGCGTCAGGGCGAGCATGGCGAAACCGACCGCCATGTGGGTCAGCACCTTCGTGGAGGCGACGCTCACCTCGGGCCCGGCGTGCAGGTAGACGCCGCCGTCGCACTCACGGGCGATCGTCGACCCGACCACGTTGACCAGACCGACCACCCGGCCACCCTTGCGCCGGATCTCCCGCACGGCGAAGAGCGTGTCGGCCGTCTC
>CAYRLV010000085.1:0-12229 GCA_964425155.1 uncultured Ornithinicoccus sp.
TCGCCGGGTTGAGAAACTTGTTGGAGTGCCAGCTCGCGGCCAGCGGGCCGGTCTCGGCCTCGCCGTCGCCGACGACGCATGCCACGACGAGGTCCGGGTTGTCAAAGGCGGCGCCGAACGCGTGCACCAGGGCATAGCCGAGCTCACCGCCCTCGTGGATCGACCCCGGCGTCTCGGGAGCCGCGTGGCTCGGGATCCCTCCTGGGAAGGAGAACTGCCGGAAGAGCTGCCGCATCCCGTGCACGTCCCGGCCCACGTGGGGGTAGATCTCGCTGTAGGTGCCTTCCAGATAGGTGTTGGCCACGACCGCGGGGCCGCCATGGCCGGGCCCGGTCACAAAGATCATGTCCAGGTCACGCTGGCAGATGGCTCGGTTGAGATGGGCGTAGAGAAGGTTCAACCCCGGGGTGGTGCCCCAGTGTCCGAGCAGCCGCGGCTTGACGTGCTCGGGGCTCAGGGGATCACGGAGCAAAGGGTTGTCCAGCAGGTAGATCTGCCCGACCGACAGGTAGTTCGCCGCTCGCCAATAGCCGTCCAGGAGTTGAAGTTCCTGTTCCGTGAGCGGCGTGTTCGCTGGGGACCTTTGGCCATTGCTCCCCTTCCGCCGGAGACGTTGCCGTCCGGTCATGTCCAACCACCTATCCCGTGTGGTGCCGGGTGCGGACGACGGCCACGGGGCATGTGGCTCGGGCAAGCACGTTGCGACTCACCGAACCCACGGCCAGGCTGGCGAATCCGCCGTGTCCTCGGCTGCCCACGACAAGCAGCTCGGCTTGTCTCCCGTGGTCGAGCAGCGCCTCGACTGCGGGCGCGTGCAGGATGTGCTCCCGCACGTCGACGTCGGGATACTTGGTGCGCCAACCGGCGAGCGCCTCGGAGACCATGGCCCGCCGTTCCTGGATCATGGCGTCGTGTTGTTCTTCGGACAGGGCCAGCGCGGACAGCCCGTCGATCAGCTCCATGTACCACGCGTGCACGACGGTCAGCCCGAGTTCCCGAAACGAGGCCTGTTCGAACGCAAAGCCCACGGCATCCTGACAGGACGGCGACCCGTCGACACCGAGGACGACGCGAGGTATCCCCGGAGGCGTGATGTTGAGGTTCCGGACGATGACGACCGGCGACTCGGCATGGGCACTCACTTGGGCTGACACCGATCCGAGCAGTACCTGGGTCACGGGGCCCCGTCCGCGGGCACCGAGCACCACCACCTCGGCATGGCGTGACAATTCGACCAGGGTTCCTGCCGCATGACCGGCAGCAGAGTCGCCGGACACGCGGAGCCGCGGTGCCAACCGCCGCGCCTTGGCAACCCGCTCCTCGAGCAACTCGTCTGTCACATGTCGCAGTTCGGGCGGCAGGGGAGTCCGTGCCATCACCCACCAATCGTCGATGCCGCGGGCGTGCAGGAGATGCAGGGGAAGGTGGCGTCGGCGTGCCTCGTCGATGCCCCAATCCAGGGCGAGATCACTGGCGGGAGATCCGTCGATGCCGACGACCACGCCGCGGTGCAGGTTGTCATTCATGGACGTCGCTCACTTCAGGTTTGCTCGCGTGGCCAGGTACCACCGCGCGTCGCCGCCGTGGGACACTCGTCGTCCCGGCTCTCGTTCCTGCCCTGGAGTAGCCGCGAAACTGCCGCAGTTCGAGCAGCACGCGCGCCAGCTGCTCGGCCTCCTTCGCGAGTATGGATGGCGGGACGCCTGCGGCCCGCGCCTCACGGACGGCACGGGCAAAACACCGGATCACTGTGCCTGCTGGCAGGTGGGAGAACTCGGCGGCCAGCGCCTCGGCAGCGTTCAGCAACTGATAGCGGGAAGCCCACGCCGCGATCGATGGTGGAGCCTGAAGCCGGCCGGCGGAAGGCGGTGTGCTGTGGATGACGGTCACGAGGCTGCTCCCTCAAGCGGGTCGTAGTTTCATGGGAGTTGTTGAGGGCTCGCGAGAGCGATTCACCACAGTCGCTTCCCGGCGAGACGACCTGATCATGGCTGGACCCTGCCGGACCGGGGGAGGGCCAAAGGTCCCTTGATCGGACCTGCGCCAGCGAGGATGTCGGGACCAAGGTCCCTGTCATCAGCGTCGACACACGCCGACGATGGAGGCATCGTCACCGGCAACGGCGGCGGTACCGCACCACACCAGCAAGGCGCTGCGGTCAGCTAGGGCCGACAGAGCGTCTTCGGACGGAGGACGCGCGGGCATTGCGACGTGGCAGGCGGTTGTCTGGAGTCGTCAGCCAGACGGCCGGGGCCCGGAGGACCTTCAACACCTCCGGGCCCCGCGCCTGTCTACCGGCTTCGGTTGGCCCGCGTTGTGACGCCTGAAGCGGGACCTTTGGTCCTGGAAGGGAAAATCGGCTGGTTGTCGGCTGGACTCATGAATCTCTACTTCGCGTCGATGGATGTGACCGAGCTGCTGGACATCCCTCACCGGTGTCCCGCGTGTGGCAGCGAGTTGGAGCCCTGGCCGACGACTCGCGCGTGCTGTTCGTCTGCCAAGGTTGCGGACGTCGGTGGCGTGAGTCCTTCGCCTGGCTGCGAGGCACGGCTGCGGCGGACGGGGAAAGGTGTTCGAGCTCCCAGTCGTGTGAGGGGCGGCCATGACTACGTCGGCGATGCGCATCGGCATACTGGCGCCCCCCTGGGTACCGGTGCCTCCTCCGGCGTATGGCGGTACCGAAGCCGTGGTCGACAATCTTGCTCGTGCTTTGCGTGCTCGGGGGCACGAGGTGCAGATGTTCACCGTGGGCGACTCAACCTGTCCCGTGGACCGTGGCTGGTTCTTCCGCTCTGCCCGGTCCGTGATGGGCGACAGCACCGAGGAGGCGGCACACGTGCTGGCGGGTTACGAGGCGCTCACCGACGTGGACATCATCCATGACCACACGGTGTTGGGACCGCTCGTGTCCGGGCTGCGCCGGCCAGCAGGTCCCCCGGTCGTGCTGACTCATCATGCTCGGTTCACGCCGACGAATCGGAAGGTTCTCCTGGCCTCTGCCCGCTCCGCATCGATCGTCGCCATCTCGCGATCACATGCGCGATCGGCAGGCCCGGTGCCCATCCGCGCGGTGATCCACCACGGTCTGGACCTGGCGGGCTATCAACCCGGATCTGGCACGGGCGGATATCTCCTGTTCATCGGCCGGATGAGTCCGGACAAGGGCGTGGACACGGCAGTCCGTGTGGCCAAGCGCGCCGGTATGCCGTTGATCATCTCGAGCAAGATGCGAACAACGGAGGAACGTGCATACTACGCGGAGTTCGTGGCCCCGCTACTCGGCCCGAGCGACCCTCCGCCCCAGGAGTTGCCGTTGGCCGCCCGAATCGAATTGCTCCAGGGCGCTGCCGCATTGGTGAACCCCATTCGTTGGCCCGAACCCTTCGGTTTGGTGATGATCGAAGCCTTGGCAGCCGCTACTCCGGTGATCACCCGACCCCAAGGCGCAGCACCGGAAATCGTTTCGCAAGGCAAGACCGGTTTCCTTTGTGAGAGTGAGGAGGAGATGGTCGCCGCGGTTGAGCGGCTCGACCGGGTGGACCGACACGAGTGCCGCGCCATGGCAGAGCGGCACTTCAGCGCCGATCGGATGGCCCGTGACTACGAAGCGTTGTTCCGCGAGGTTCTGGACCATCCCGCTGGTCGACGTCGTTCTGCCGCACCAACCGGATACGTCGGCGCTCAGCCCTCGTCTCGTGTGCAGTCCCGGCTGGATGTGGCGGGATGACCGAGGCGTGGTCGGACACGGGTGATGCGCCGCCTCACAGCCTTGGTGGCGGCGGGCTGATCACGCTCTTGGACGGCTCGACCTTCTGCATCAGCGAGTCGACCGGTGACATCACCGGCGAACACACGCAGGGATGGTTTGTCCGCGACACCCGACTGATCTCGAGATGGCTGCTGCACATCGATGATCTACCGCTGTCCCCAGTGGCGGTCCATCAACCCGACCCCTTCACCGCGATCTTCATCAGCCGTCTGGCGGACCTGCATTTGGCCGACAGCGCCAACGCCATCCTCGTGACTCGGCACAGATTCCTCGACGACGGCATGGGCGAAGAGCTCGTCGTCCGCAACAACACCTCGGCCACCATCACGTGCGCCGTCAGCCTGAGCGTGGGCGCCGATCTGGCTGATGTGTTCGAGGTCAAGGACGGTCGGGTCGGACCTCGGGCTACCCGCCGAGGCAGTGTCCGCGACACCGCTTTGGTCATCACGCGTCGAGGTGGATCACGTCAAGGAGCGGTCAGCGTCCGAGCAACAGGTGAGCCTTTGCTTGCGCCGGGTCGCGTGACGTGGGATGCGCAAGTGCCGGCCCACGGGCAGTGGTCGGCCCACGTCGACGTTCTGCCCCTCCCCCTGACGGAGCCCGACCAATCCCCGGAACAGGATGTGCTCCGGTACCCACGACTGCGGTTGCCGACACGACCCGATGCACCTGTCATCACGACGGGATATCCCACCCTTGCCGCCACGCTGCGCCGCTCGGTTGAAGACCTCAGCGCTCTGCGCATCGTTGACCCGCAGCGCCCCAGGCTCCCAGTGATCGCGGCGGGAGCTCCGTGGTTCATGGCGCTGTTCGGGCGGGACGCGCTGCTCAGTGCCTGGATGACGCTGCCGTTGGGCCCGACTCTCGCGCTCGGGACACTGCATACGCTGGCCCGCTACCAGGGCCGCGGGGTTGACCCCGTGTCCGAGGAGCAACCCGGGCGCATTCCGCACGAGGTGCGCTTTGGATCGGCAGACTCGCTGAATACCGGACGCCGCCGGGTCTACTACGGCAGCGCCGACGCGACCCCCTCTTCGTGATGTTGATGGGCGAGGTTGGTCGGTGGATGGGGCCGGACACCGTGTCCGACTTGCTGCCGGCTGCTGATCGGGCACTCCAGTGGATGTCCGCCGACGGCGACCAGGACGGAGACGGTTTCATCGAGGTCGCCCGCACGTCGGATCGAGGCTTGGTGAACCAGGGGTGGAAGGACTCACCGACGGCGATCTGCTTCGCCTCCGGAGCGCCAGCCTCTCCACCGGTCGCCCTGGCAGAGGTGCAGGGTTATGCCTACGCGGCATACCGCGCGCGAGCCGCACTCGCCGACGCCGCCGGCCGACCGGGCGAAGCGCGCGAGTGGATCGTCCGCGCCGACGAGCTCAAAGCTGCTTTCAATGCACGTTTCTGGCTGTCGGAGCGTGGCTGGTTCGCTGTGGGTCTGGACCGCGACAAGCGGCCCATTGATTCGTTGACCTCGAACATCGGTCACTGCTTGTGGTCGGGAATCGTCGATCGAGACAAGGCGACGGCCGTGGCGGATGCACTGACCTCCGACCAGATGTTCACCGGCTGGGGCATCCGGACTCTGGCATCGACGATGGACAGGTACAACCCGATGAGCTATCACAACGGCTCCGTGTGGCCCCACGACACTGCCATCTGCGCGGCAGGCTTGATGGAGTACGGATTCGTCGATCAGGCGCAGCACATCGCAGAGGCTCTGCTCGGAGCGGCACCGTTCTTCGACTATCGCCTTCCAGAGCTCTTCTGTGGCTACGGCCGCCGTGACTTTCCTCGGCCGGTGCCGTATCCGGCCGCGTGCAGCCCGCAGGCGTGGGCTTCTGCCGCACCCCTCCTCCTCCTGCGCAGCATGCTCGAGCTCCGCCCAGACGTGCCGTCCGGGGTCGTGCGCTGTGCGCCACAGGTTCCTGATCGGTGGCTGCCGGTCCGGGTGAGCGGTATCACCATCGACACCAACAAGGTGCAGATCGACGTCAAGGGCACAGAGTGGGCCTTGAGCGGCCTCGTCGACGGCCGGCTCTCGTTGCTCACGGGAGACGGAGGCGGTCGATGAGTTGTGGCTCGGAGCGACAAGAAGGCACGCCATTCACCGCTCGCGTATTGATGCGGCGAGCACTCGAGATGGCGCGTCCTGCAGGGGTCCGTAGCTTGCCCTCGATCCGACTGCCTCGCGGTTGCGCGTGACGTGAAAGGAGCCAACTATGAGGGTTTTCGCCGACCGTGCTGACGCTGGAAGGAGACTGGCCAGGCGTCTCGTCGACCTGCGTGGCTCCGACGTCGTGGTTCTGGGCCTCGCGCGGGGCGGAGTGCCAGTGGCTGCACAGGTGTCCACGACCCTGGGAGCACCCCTCGAGGCGCTGGTCGCCCTCAAGCTCGGCGTACCGTGGCAGCCAGAACTGGCGATGGGCGCGATCAGCGAGGATGACGCCACATGGCTGGATCTGCGGCTCATCGCTCACCTGGACGTCACCCCGGCTCAGGTCGAGAGGGTGGTGCGCCGCCAGAAGGTGAGACTCGACGAGCGAGTGGCAAGGCTCCGTGCCCGTCCACGGACGGGCCTGACCGGACGCACCGTCCTCGTGGTCGATGACGGTATCGCCACCGGAGCCACTGCGTCCGTCGCCTGTCAGGTCGTCCGCGCGCGAGGGGCGGCGCGTGTGATCGTGGCGGCACCGGTGGGTGCTCCGGATGCGGTTCGTCAGGTTCAGGGTACCGACACCCTCATCTGCTTGTCCGCGCCGCGAGAGTTCGGGGCCGTCGGCAACTACTATCGTGACTTCACACCGACCACCGATGACGAGGTGATCGAGCTGCTCTCCGCCAGTCGAACGCGGCTGATGGCATCTGAGCGGTGAGCCTCGGCATCTGAACGCACCACGGGTCGCTGGCACCGGTGGTGAGCCGTGGCTGTTGCTTGTGGGCCGGCTAGTGGTCTTGGTGCTGGCGCGTGTACAGACCGACGACGGAGACGGTGACGAGTGTCGCGCCTGCCGCCAAAAGCACCCCCGAGAGCTCACGTGATCCGCCGGCCAGATCCATCAAGCCTTCGGATGCGCCGATGGTGAGGCCGGCAACTCCCAGCGCGAGATAGGGCCACTCACGACGGATCGTGAAGGTCAAGAACCCCAAGGCACCCAGAAGCAGTGTCACTCCGTAGCCTATCCACGGGTGAGATGATGCGTTCTGCAGTTGTGCCCCTGTCAGCATGGCAGTTGCTCCCACCAGGAGTGCGAGGTGGCGCTCACGCCATAGGCCGCTCTCGGCGAGCAGCGTCCAGGTGAACCCGACCAGCACGAAAGCCCAACCGAAGGCTGGGGCGTCGTCGAGCCCGACGGCGCTGAGCAGGGAAGGCACGAGCACGCCCACGCCACCAGCGACACTCGCTTGTCCCAAGGAGGTGGGTGCCAGGACGTAGCCAACGGCGCAGATCGTGGTGACCGAGAAGCCGATGGCGAAGGGGACCAGCCACTCCGGCTGGTGGGGGGTGCCCAGTTCGGACAAACCCGTGGCTGCGGCTCCCGCTGTCGCCAAGGCGGCACCGGTCCAGAGCACGCTGGACAGGCGACGTCGCGTGGGGGTCAAGTTGTGACCTCGTGATGTCGTGCGACCGATCTTGCTCGAGCTCGTCAGGAATGAGGTGAGTACGAGGATGGCGGCCACACCGGCGAGGACGAGGACTCGAGCCGTCGCACCGAAATCCGCCCAATGGTCCGACACGAGCAGTGTCGCGGACGCGATGAGCAGGCAGGCGCCGACGTAACCGGCAATCTCGGTGAGGCGATGCCGCATCGGATCGACATCGTGAGGGTGCTTCACGGCGGCGCTGGCGACCGCCAGGGCACGCTCCTGGTTGTCCGGGCTCACCAGACGTGCGTCCACGAGGGCCGCCACGACTCGGCGCCCGGCGTCGGAGTCGCCATGGCCCGCGACAGCGTCGCGTCTTCGATCGGATCTCGCAGACACCCCGTCACCTCCACCGATCACGCGGATTCGGCTGCGCCGAGTCCGCCAGCCACGACCGAGCAGCAGGACAACTGACCCCGTCGCACGACGGCCACGGGGGAATGGGAACCGTGGAGGACCTGACGGCACACCGAACCCGGCAGCAGGCCGGCGAAGCCGCCACGCCCCCGGCTCCCCACCACCAGCAGCTCAGCGCCGTGACTCGCTTCGACGAGAGCCTCTGCCGCGCGCATGCGTGCCACAGTCGACCGCACCTCGACCTCGGGGTACGCAGCCGTCCATCGTTCGAGGAACCCCGCCATGGAGGCATCTGCCACGGACTTGATCGCATCCCCCTCTCCGAGTGTGTCTTTCGACTGGTGACCGAACTGTGCCCACCACGCGTGCAGGGTCAGCAGCGGTAGTTGCCGCAATGCCGCCTCTTGGAACGCGAAACCCAGGGCGTCGTCGCACTCCGGTGAACCTTCCAGGCCCATGACGATCCACTTCTGCCCAGAGTCCGCCATCGGCTCCGCCCGAGACGGAGTCGTGGAGGTCGGCACGACCACGACGGGGCAGTGCGCACGGGACGTCACCGCCGCGACGGTCAATCCGGTCAGTGGTCGGCGACCACGTCCGACCACCAGGACGCAGGCACCTTCGGACGCGGTGACCAGTGCGGCTCCAGGGGTTGCGGCTGTGACAGTGGTGATGAACGGAATGCCCGCATGGCTGGTGACGAACTGCTCCCGCACCGCCGCGGCGGCGACCTCGAGATTCGCGTGCAGCCGTCGCTGCAGGTGCCCCATGTCGCCGGTCGCAGGGCGCCATCGCCACGCCCACGCCTCAAGTGCGGCCGCCGAGGACACGTGCACGACCCGCCGGGGCACGCAACGCCGCTCAGCCTCCGCGGCCGCCCACCTGACGACGGGCTCACTGCTGTTGTCGACATAGCCCACGAGGACCGGACGAGGGGCCGATGCTGTCGTGCTCATGCGCACTCCTTGGATCGTCGTCTCGATTCTTCTTGAGTCCCGGGCGGCGCGCCCGGGTCCTTGGTCCTCCGATCAGCGGGTGCCAGTGGGACCAACGCCTCTGCCGGACGAGATGGCTCTGGCAGTGGGATAGCAAGACCACACGCACCGTCCTTGGAGGTGTGCAGGGTGGCGCTCGATCTCCCGCGCACTGAGGCCCGGCCGGCCGCTACAGCCAGGCGTGCCTGGAACCTGACGGCGGAAGGTGCCATCCACCCGGAGAGGCTGTGACGGCCATGATTCCGCAGACCAGGGGGAGACGCCCCTCACTGAGGACGGTCCGGGATTCGCTCCTCCCAGGCGGCTATGACTCCTTGGACGCCCATGGATCGGTGGTGCACGTCCGGCCCGTTCATGCCTGCGACCAAGCACCCCTGACGGCGCTGTTCCACCACCTGTCGCTGAGAAGCCGTTACCGCCGGTTCCTGGGCGCGTCGGTGCAGGTGGCCGACAACTACGTGGCCCGGATTTTGACGGGTGAAGCGACGTTGGACGCTGTCATGGTGCTTCATGACGGACGGGTCGCCGCGGTCGGATCGACACATCCGGTGACCCGACAAAGCGCCGAGTTCGCGCTCTTGGTGGAGGATTCGGCGCAGGCCACAGGCATCGGGACGTTGCTCCTCGAGGATCTCGTGGGCAGAACGCTGGCAAGGGGGATGCACGAGATGTGCGCGGAGGCGCTGCAGACGAACGGCCAAGTGCTTGACCTCCTGCGGCACCTGGGGCCGCCTACTCAACTCGTCGCGAGTGGCGACGCCCTCTCTGTTCGGGTCGGTCTCGATCATCTCTCCGCTTACCGACGAGCGGTCGCGCAACGTGATCTGCGGGCTCGTGGTCGGTCCGTGTCGGCTGTCCGGGGCCGGGCTGTCCGTGGCCGTGAAAAAGTCCCCACTGGTGGCCAGGTCGAGGTCCCCGCTGGTGGCCAGATGGAGGTCCCCGCTCTTCGCGTCGTGTCGTAACCGACGGTGAGGGCCCTGCGTGGTGACGGTGGCGGTGCCAACCAGTCACCGAGCACCACGCAGGGGCTTCCATTGAAGAACGCGAGGGAACGAATGGACGTGATTGCCGCCTACCGAGACGTAGGCACCTATCGAGGAGCTGCGGAGATCTGCGGCACCACTCACAAGACTGTGCGAAGGATCATCGAGGCCCATGAGTTGCTCAGCCAGGGCGGTCGCCCTCCGGAGCGGGTAGCGCGGGCGAAGAACTATGACGAGGTCGCTGACCTGGTCACCGAGGCGGTCGCCAAGACCGTGGGCAAGATCAGCGCGAAGCGGCTGCTGCCGGCGGCCCGTGCGGCCGGCTACGAGGGCTCGGACCGCAACTTCCGGCGCCTGGTCGCCGACGCCAAGCGCTCCTGGCGCCAGGGTCAGGCGCGGGCCGGTGGGCGTCGTCCAGCGGTCTGGTCGCCCGGAGAGGTCCTCGCGATCGATTGGGGCGAGGAGGTCGTCGCGGGCCGGAAGGTCCACGTGTTCTGCGCGGTGCTGGCCTGGTCGCGGTTCCGGTTCGTCCGGTTCGCCGCCGACGAGCAGCAGGCCACCACGCTGGCGATGTTGGCCGAGTGCTTCGAGGTTCTCGGCGGCGTGCCGAAGGTCGTGCTGGCCGACCGGATGGGCTGTCTGAAGGGTGGCGTCGTGGCGAATGTCGTGGTCCCGGCGCCGGACTACGTGCGGTTCGCGAGCCACTATCGGTTCCGGCCCGACTTTTGCCACGGCGCGGATCCGGAGTCCAAGGGCATCGTGGAGAACCTGGTCGGCTACGCCAAGGACGACCTGCTGGTTCCGCTCGAGCTCGACGCCGACCCGTGGGCCGAGGGCATCGCCGGGCTCAACGTCCGCGCGCAGGCGTGGTGCGGCGAGGTCAACGCACGAGTGCACAGCGAAATCCGTGCGGTCCCGGCCGAGCGACTCGCGTCCGAGGTCGGCTTGCTCGGCAAGTTGCCGTCGCTGCGGCTGGAGGTCGGTCCCAAGCCGACCACCAGGAAGGTCGACAAGCTGTCCTGCATCCGGTTCGGGTCGGCGCGCTACTCGGTCCCGAACCGGCTGATCGGCACCACGGTCACGGTCCTGGTCGACGAGCGGGACCGGGTGCTGCGCGTGGTCGAGCCGATCAGCGGCGAGGTCCACGCCGAACACGCGCTGGTCGCGCCGGGTGAAGTGAGCATCGATGACGCTCACTACGACCGCCCCCGGCCGGAGCGTCCGAACCGGGCGGCGCGTGGACGCACCGCCGTCGAGCGGGAGTTCCTCGCGCTGGGGCCCGTCGCCGAGCAGTTCCTGACCGGTGCCGCCGCGGCCGGGGTGACCAAGCTGGGCACCGAGATCGCCGAGGTTCTCACCCTCGGTGCCGCGCACGGCAGTGATGCTCTGCTCGCGGCGCTGGAGCGAGCGGTGGCGTTCGGCAGGTGGCGGACTGATGACGTCCGATCGATCCTGGCCACAGGCGGGCACAGCCCCCGGCCCACACCGGCTGGCAAGGCGCTGGTGATGACCCTTCCCACGGTCCCGGTCAGATCACTGGACGCCTACCGCGTCGATGGCACCGATGGGGGTGAGGTGTCATGACCGCCGCTGCACCGCCGCCGTTGCCGGCGGACCTGAACGAGGGGTTGAAGCGGTTGAAGATGGCAGCGATGCGTCGACTGGCACCCGAGCTGCTGGTCACCGCGAAGACCCAGCGATGGAAGCCCGAGGAGTTCCTGCGCACCCTCATCGAGGCCGAGATCGCCTCCCGCGACGAGTCCAACATCCGGACCCGGAGGCGACAAGCGAGCTTCCCGGTCGCCAAGCGACTCGAGGAGTTCGACGTTGCCGCGTCCTCGATCCCGCCGGCGACCTTCGACTACCTCTCGTCGTTGGAGTGGATCCGGGCATCTGAGAACGTCTGCCTGATCGGACCCGCCGGCACCGGCAAGTCCCACACCCTCATCGCCCTGGGCATCGCCGCCGTCGAGGCAGGGCACCGGGTCCGGTACTTCTCCGCCGCCGAGCTAGTCGAGACCCTCTACCGCGGACTGGCCGACAACAGCGTCGGGAAGGTCATCGATACCCTGCTGCGCAACGACTTCGTGATCGTCGACGAACTCGGATTCGCGCCCCTGGACGACACCGGCGCCCAACTGCTGTTCCGGTTCGTCGCGGCCGCCTACGAACGCAGATCACTCGGGATCGCGTCCCACTGGCCCTTCGAGTCCTGGGGACGGTTCCTACCCGAGCACACCACCGCGGTCAGCATGCTCGACCGGCTCCTGCACCACTGCCACACCGTCGTCACAGACGGCGACTCCTACCGCATGAAGCAGGCCCGAGCGAACGGAGGAACCCAACTCAAGACGAACTGAGAACCCCGCGAAGGGTGGGGACTTTCAGTTGGCCACCAGCGGGGACCCCAACATGGCCGTTGACAACCCACACTCTTCCTAGCCAGCCCACCCGCCGCTGTCGCTGCCGGTTGCCATGCC
>CAYRLV010000086.1:0-12191 GCA_964425155.1 uncultured Ornithinicoccus sp.
AGGAGCCGGTGCCCGCGGACGACCCGCTGCGCGCGTTGTCCAACGTGCTGGCCACACCGCACCTCGGCTATGTGACCGAGCGCAACTACGGGGAGGCCTACTTCCCGCACGTCGTCGAGGACATCAAGGCGTTCCTCGATGGCAGCCCGGTCCGCCAGTTGGCCTGACCACACGTGGGCGACCGAACGCCATACCGGAGGAACCTTCCTCACGTGACCGGGCTGACCGCGGCCTGATGCCGCTCGGGTGCCGCAGTTTCCCAGGGGGCGCAGGGTGTGTGATGCTGGACAGCATGACGACAACCGTCAAGGCGACCTGCGAGAGCTGTGGGACGGTTGAGGTGCCCTTCGCAGACGTCCGGGTCAACGCACCGGTGCTGCGTGGTGAGCAGACCGTGGTCGACTTCACCTGCCCCAGGTGCTCGGGGGTGGGGCGACAGGTCCTCAGCGAGCGGGCGACCATGCTGCTGATCCGGGCCGGCGTCCAGGTCGTGGCAGCCTCCCCTGACGAAGCCCAACGCCTGGACGGCACAGAAACCCACACGGATCACCTTCGCTGATTCCGCCCTCCCGGTCGCGCCCGTTCAGCTCAGTCACGCTGGCGCCGGACCCGCCGGGCGCGGCGCATGAGGAACGATCCCGCCAGCACGGTGGCGACGCTGAGCGCCACGGCGGCACGCAGCCCGGTCCAGGTCCATTTCCAGAGCGAGCGGGTGCTGTCGGCGTCGTGCTGTGGGGGCGCACTCGATCGGAGCCCATGGTGATCGAGGAACGCACTCAGTGCCGTGAGTTCCTGTCGCCCATACCTCTCTCCGGGCTCGATGTACGTGTTCTCCGACCACTCGTTCCAACTGATGACCCCGATGGCGTCGGGATGACTCTGCAGCGCGTCGTCGAGGCTGCGGGTGAGCGTTCGGCCACCGTGACGGGGGATGACTCGTTGGTGGCCCAGCGTTCTCCCGTCGAACCCCGCCGTGGCGGGGGCCAGCCAGATGCCGTGGTGCTGGTGCACTGCCGTGGCGATGGTTGCCAGCCGATGATGGGTGTAGGGCGTCCCGGGATTGGCAGACGACCAGTAGTAGGCGTCTCCATCGACGAGCTCAGCAACGTGCCGGTACTTCGCGGCGCTCCGGGACGAGGCCAGAAGGTAGGCGCGGGCCCCCAGTGCCCGGCGGACCGATCGAATGTCAGCGAGCGAGTACTCGTTGATGCCTGTCCAGATGATGATGGGCCGGTCGAAGCGAGGGGAGCGCAGTTCATCACCCCAGCGCTCGACCAGTTCCACCATGTCCCATCGGACGGTGGCGATGGGCAGCGGGCGGCGCTCGAAGTTCAGAGCCTCATAGACCACACCGACATCGAAGTGACGATCACGGGCGGCCCCCAGCAGCATCTCGAGGCGGCGATTGAGTCGTGGCGTGTACTTCCATGAGGTGAGGAATCCGTCCAGACCCGCATCCTGGGCCTGGTCGATCTGGTGGCGCAGGACCTGCGGGTCGTCACTGCTGTATCGACCGGCGACCGGGTAGTCCATCTTCGCGCGACGCCAGGACCCGTGGTCGAACCACTGATAGAAGTACGCATAGACCGGAATCTGCTGGGAATGCGAGGGGGACGGGTGCGGCTGCCCGGTCCGAGGGGCTGGCGACGCCGGCACGGCGAGGCCCACGAGGACCAAGGCCAGCGTCAGGGTGACCAGCGCCAGGGCGACCAGCGCCTTCGGCCCCGCCCGGCTCATCGAACTTCCTCCCGTGCTCGGCGGCGCGTCTCCACGGTGAGCCGCCGGCCGATGAAGATGAGGCCACCCACGAAGAGCACAGCGACCACCGCGACGAGTACCAGGTCCAGCCGGGTGATGACGCGGAAGTCGCCGCGACTGTCTTGAGAGACCAGCACGGTCTGCTTTGAGCCGATGACGGCAGCATCGATGTCGACGCGGTACATCCCGCGGACCAGAGACCGCAAAACGCTGGGTTTGTCGTCGCCGACAGACAGTCGTTGCTTGTCGCCGTCGGGCATCGTCACCTGCACGACCGACCCGACGCGTCGTCCCAGGAGCGAGTCATGAACCGTGAGCGTCAGGTCATAGACGGACAGTTGCACCTGCCAGGTCGGATCACGGGGATCAAACCGTTGTCGACCGGCGAACACCGCGTTGGCACCGCCCATCGAGACAGCACGAATGGAGTAGTCGAGCCGGCGAGTGCGCCAGACACCGTGCACGTGACGAGCGAGAGACGAGGGAAGGAAGATCGGGTCAGCGAGTTCGTTCTGCCGGATCGTCCGGGTGCGACCTCCTTGGTTGAGGACCACCTTGTCGACTCGTCCGGGGGACAGGGTATGGCCGTCCGGGTCGACGAACTCGAACCGCACCGGGTGGCTCACCTGGAGGGCGATCAGGAGGCGGCGCTGCCCGATGGCCTGCGGGGGTCGCTTGGTCACGTGGAGCATCTCGACCCG
The DNA here is from genome assembly GCA_964425155.1 of uncultured Ornithinicoccus sp. Taxonomy (GTDB): domain Bacteria; phylum Actinomycetota; class Actinomycetes; order Actinomycetales; family Dermatophilaceae; genus Segeticoccus. Next base: position 2,460 of record CAYRLV010000086.1, read on the forward strand.
GGCTTCTTGGGCCTGCGGAGTGATCAGACGCACCTCGTCGGACACCGCGTTCAGGTCGGACACCGGCGCGGTCCCGCGCCCGTGCCGCCCGGTGGTGACCGTTGCCCCGGCGACGGTGACCATCACGCCAGGTGTCCGGGGGACGGTGTCGACGACGACGGTTCCCGCGACCGGACTCAAGCGGATCCGCCACACCGAGTCGCTGAGTGGATCGAATCTCGGTGAGTCGGTGGTGACCGCCGCCCCGTCTCGAGTGGTCACGTGGTCGACCGACCAGGTCACGGCTTGAGATCTCAGGACGCCGTGCTCGAGCAGGGCGCGCCGCGAAACGAGCCTGACCATGGGGTCTCCCCCCGGGCGGACCCGCAGGACCTGCCCGGCCAGGGAGTGCAGGCGGAGTTCCGAAACGTCGGTCGTGGACAGCCCGCTGCTGCCAGGGTCGAGGGAGACGTGCACCCGAGAAGTGACGGTCAGCCCGACACTCAACCTGCTGACGTGAGCCGTGGTGTGAGGCTGCGGGCTGACATGGGACAGAGCAACGCTCGTCCGGTCGTCCACCTGTCTGCTGGCGAGCGCGACACGATGCTGGACGTCGTTGATGGTGGGTACCTGAACCGTGGCGCGGCCGTCCACCCCGGTCGTCACCGGAATGCCCCCCACCGTCAGTTGGACACCTGCCAGCGCAGGGACGGTCTGGACGTGAACCGTCCCCGCCGATCCCCCTGTGGTCGAACCGACTGCGGTGCCGAGGGAAGCGAGGACGAGCACGAGCGCCACCAGGCCCCCGACGAGTGCGTCTCGCCAGCGAGATGAGTAGCCGTGTGACTGCGGGGTGGTCGACCCCACCACGTGGTGTTGACCGATCATCGGGAGATGACCCCCTGACGGCTCCCTCTGGCGTGACGCCCCCATGGGGCAGGACGGCGTCGCCGGCCGACCAGGACGAACGCGACACACGCAGAGCCCGCCAGCAGCGCCACACCGTAACCCAGGTAGAGCACGGTCCGGTCGGGTTGTTGGACGGGAGGACGACTCGGGGAGACGCCGACCAGCGATGGTTGGTGGGCCGTCGAGTGGAAGGAGAATCGCGGCAACAGACTCGCGGCGCCTCGATCCCGGCTGGTCAGCGGAGGGAGTGACCAGTTGTCTTCGATGAGCTTGAGGATGGACGCACTGTCGTGGGTGCGATGGTCGACGGTGCCAGCCGAGACGTACGGGCTGAGGAGGACGGTCGGTACCCGAAGACCGGTAGGCGCACCGTCGATCGTCGGCGGGGGAACGTGGTCGTACCACCCACCAGACGTGTTGTAGGTCAGGAAGAACGCCGAGTCCTTCCATGCCGAACTGGCCAGCAGGCCGTTGACCACTCGGCGCACCAGTTGCTGGTCGATGGCTGGGTTACGGGGTGCGCGCTCGGTGTGTTGAGTGCTGATGATGAAGGAAACGGCAGGCAGGCGGTGACGGGCCAGGTCCTGGTAGTAGCGCCGTAGGTCGACCACGTGTGAGGAGAGGGAGGGGTCTGCCAAGAATCGCGGCGTTCCCAGGACGGGCACTCGTGCGACCTGGCCGACGGCGCGCTGGTGGGGGGAGGCGGTTCGAGCGGTGAGCCCGGGCTGATAGTCCTCGACGTAGATGCGCCAGGAGATCCCAGCCGCTTGCAGCCGGTCGAAGATCAGGGGAGTGTCGCCCCATCCTTGGGATGGGACCTGGTCCGCGTGTGCCGGTGCAGTCGCGGCAACGGCGAACAGATCATTGCCGACCGGGGTTCCCGGCAGGGCGGCGAACCATCGGTCGAACACCACTCCTCGGTCGGCGAGAGCTGTCAGCACCGGCACTTGGTCGGCTGGGTAATAGCCCATCGCAACACTGCCGTCGGATCCGTGAATCGCTTGTGCCTCGACGAACCCGTTCATGCTGCCGCGATTGACGGACCTTCTCTGGGCTGCCGCCGTGTCACGGAGTATGGCGTGCGGGGAGCCGTGGATCGGGTGCGAAGGGACGCACGGCAGGTCCTTGTCGCCGGCGGGCAGGCAGGTGTCGTCCGAGAGGCCGTCGACGCCGGAGCGATCTCCCAGGTAATTGTCGAAGCTGTGCCCCTCCTGGCTCATCACCACCACGTGCTGCAGTGGCGTTGTCGCCTCTGCCGCGGTGAGCGAGGTCTCCGGAGACCGAACCGTTGATCCCTGAGCAGCCCAGGCTCCGGAAGACGCCAGCGAACACAAGAGCAGCAGCGGGATGGAAAGCCACCGTGGGACTCTCATGGCGTGACCTTGTAGATCGCAATCAGCGTGTGTCCGTCGGAGTCTCGCTCGTCGTGGACCAGGACGCCGTGAAAGCGATGGATGAGTTCTCGCGCGCGCTCGGAGAAGTGCGACGAACGCCGAGCCGAGTAGGCGTCCCAGACGATGTATTGGTACTGACCCTTCCGCAGCGCCAGGTCCGCATTGCGGATCGGGGTGTAGGACGGGTTGCGGTGGAGGGGATTGGGACTCACCGAGAGCCCATCGGATCGTCGCCCGCCGTAGTACTGGATGACATTCGCCATGGACGGCCCGATGGTCATGAATTGCGAGCCGGGCGGCGCGTTGTGGGCCACCCACAATCCCGCCTCCCGACCGCTAGGCATGCCACCTGCCCCCGCCAGACCAGACGTGGTCGGCGTCACGATGCCAGTGACGGAGGGCACGAGTAGGCTCAGCGCGCACACGAAACCCAAACCAGCCGCCGTCGCGCCGGCCCAGCGTCCCCGGCTACCCAGCCGACACAAGGCCACCGCGGCCAGCACCGCAGCCACGGGCGCCAGGGGCAGCAGGTACGCGAACCCCTTCGTCGGCCACACCTCGAAGTAGACCAGCGGGATGAACGCCCAGGAGAGCAAGAGCGTCTCCCGCCAACTCAGGTGTCGGCGGAACACGACCAGGCCCAGACCGGCTACCGCGAGCAGCACCCAGCCCATCGACGTGCCGACGGCGGTGAAGTAGAAGGTGAAGGTGTGGTTGGGTTGCCGCGCCAATTGCCATGCAAGGTAGGACTGTCCGCCTCGTCCACCACCGGCGATCGCGGTCAACAATGGATAGGCCATGGTGAGGCCGACAGCGGCGCCCGCGCCGAACAGGGAGTACCGGAAGGGCTTCCACAGCCGATTGGTCAGCGTCAAGAAGGCGAATGCGGAGCCGACCCAGATGATGGCAGGTTCCTTGGTCAGTGCACCCATTCCGAGCAGAGCCCCGACCGCGATCAACCAGCGCGCGTCGCGTCGTCGGGCCCCGATCGCCATCGCGGTCAGCGCGGCTGTCGTGAAGAAGGTCATGGGTCCGTCGAGCATGATTTGCCGGCTCAGGACCACGTGGTAAGGCATCAAGGCCAGGAGCAGCGCAGCGAGTGCACCCGTGCGAGGGGTGAACAGGACGCGGCCGAGCACGTAGACCAGGGCCACCGTCCCCACCCCGAACACCGCGGAGACATATCGCCCAGGGACATCCGGAACGCCGTGCCGAGACATCGGCGAGATCAGGATCTGCAGGAGAAGGGGATGCGCCCGGACGATGGGGAACAGCGGGGTGAAGTGTGGATTCCCGGACAAGGAACCCGCCTGGGCCGCATACACCGCTTCGTCGCTGTTGAGGCCGACCTTGCCGAGTTCGATGAGGCGGAGGACGGACCCGAGGGTGAGGGCGGCGGTCAGGAGCCCGAGGGTGAGCGGATCGCGGCCGAACCAGTGGGAACGCGATGGTGTCACCAGCCTGGCCACCGCCGAGATCGCCCTGTCCTCCCTGCGGACGAGTGGGGTCAGCATGTGCCGGCTTCCAACCTCACTGTGCACCGAGGCGGCGCGTGGCGAAGGCGGCGTCGTCGAAAGTGACGTCGTAGGTGCGGCTTCGCTGTGTCTCGCCGATCTGCATGCCCCCTACGGGCTGAGTGCCGATTTGGACGTCGCTGCCCGAGAGGCGCCCGAGGATGGTGCCGTCACACCACACCTGCAGGGTTCCGCTCGTGGCGGATGTGCTGTCCACGCCAAGGTGCAGCTGTACCGAGTGCCAGCCTGGCGTGATGGTCAGGTCGCTCGTGGTGCTGACGCCGGTGGCATCGTTGTGGACCCCCAATCGTCCCTGGCTGTTCACATAGACGTAGGCCAGTGACGAGCCGCTCGCGTCGCGCAGTCGCATCAGGTTGATCTGCGAGGCCTGGGAGGTGACGGTGAAGAAGACCTGGGCGTAGGCCTCGGCGTACGTACTCGAGAACATCTTCTTGGCGTAGGTAGCGCCGTTCGTGGTGTTGCCTCGGGCCGCTCGGTGGCCTGCGTGCACGACGTCGCTCTGGACCGCCAAGCCGTTCGTGGTGTCCCATGCCGACAGGTCGCCGGACTCGAATCCGTCGGTGAACGACGGCACCACCGGCGGGGCCGAGGCGGCCGAGCCGGACATCCACCCATCCGCGAAGGCGGCATCGTCGAAGGTGACATCGTAGGTGCGTCCGGTCTGGGTCTCGCCGATCTGCATGGCCCCGATCGGGGAGTCCCCGACGTCGACACTGCTCCGGGACAGGGAGTCCACGAGCGTCCCGTCGTACCAGACCTGCAACTCGTCGTCGCCTGATCCGTCGATCCCGAGATGCAGTTGCACGGAGTGCCAACCGGGGGTCACGGCCAGACCGCTCGTCGTGCTGACGCCGGTGGCGTCGTCGTGCACTCCCAGTCGTCCCTGGGTGTTGACATACAGGTAGGCCAGCGAGGAACCCTCGGCATCCCGGAGCCGCAGGAGGTTGACCTGCGAGGCCTGGGACGTGAGGTTGAAGAACGTTCTCGCGTAGGCATCCGGATAACTGGACGAAAACGCCCTCTTGGCGTAGGTGGCACCGTTGGTGGTGTTGCCTCGTGCCGCGTGAGTACCTGAGCGAACGATGGTGTCCTGCACCGTCAGCCCGCGCGAGCTGTCCCAGGCCCACAGGGAACCGGCCTCGAACCCGTCGGCGAACACCGGCGTGGCCGGGGGCGGCGTGGTTGCGGACGCAGCCTGGCTTTGCGGTGACTGGTTTCCCGCAGCGTCCACGGACTGGATCGTGTAGCTGTAGGTCGTCGCCGGCTGTGCGGTCTCGTCGGTGAAGGAGGTGCTGGTCGAGGCCACCGTGGCGAGGAGGTCTCCGTCACGGAAGATGCGGTAGCCCGTGACACCCGTGTTGTCCGTGGACGCGGTCCAACCCGCCGTCACGAGGGGGCTCGACGAAGCCGCGGCGGTGACACCGGTCGGCACGCTGGGGGCCATGGTGTCCACGTCCCAGGTCCGGTGCGCCGGCGTGGGATCGACGTGGCCAGGTGTGCCGGCGGCAACCGTGAAGGTGTGGCTGCCCTGGGCAAGGCCGGTGTAGGTCACCGGACTCTGGCACGGCTGCGGCGCACCTCCGTCCAGGGTGCAGGCAAAGCTTGCGCCGTCCTGGCTGGCGTGGAAGGCAAACGTCGCCGTGGTGCTGGTCGTTCCTCCGGTCGGGCCGCTGTCGATCCACGTCTCGAGCGGCAACGTGAACTGATAGGTCTGGACGTCGAAGGTCTGCCCGAGAGAGTTGGTCGGGGCAACGGTGACCTGTGATCCCGCAACGGTGACCTTCAGGAAGTGGTAGACCTGCGCGGACGAGGTCGGTTTGGTGGCCGCGCCACACGCTGTGCCCCGGAGCTTCGTCGGTGACCACCCCACGCCGTAGGCGTCGATGGCGGAGCACGGGCCCACCGGCTCGAGCGTGCCTCCGCCGCCACCCGTGACGTAGCTGATGGGCATGCCCGGGCCACTCGGCTGGTTCCGCTGGTAGAGGTGTGCGTGTCCGTTGAACACCATCTGCACGCCGCTCTCGGCCAGGAGTCCCTCCAGATTGTCGGGTCCGTTCAAGTAGGTGTCCGAGCTCTGGTGCGGGTTGTCGGCATACAGGGGGTAGTGGAAGAAGGCGAACTTCAGTTGTGTGGGGTGCGAGGCAAGGTCGGACTCCAGCCACTCACGCTCCGGTGCACCCGGTGCCCAGTGGGCGGCGGCGTCGTTGGCGTACGGGGTCGCGTCTCCCGGATTCGTGTCTCCCCAAGAGGCGTCCAGGACGTAGAAACGCGCATTGCCGGCGGTGAAGGCGTACCACTCACTGCCGTAGTGGGTCGATCTGGAGTTGTTCACACAGCAATAGGTGTCGTCCTGGTAGCGACCTCCTGAACTCGACACGGCGACGTCTTGGGTCCAGGTGGTGATGTCGGTGTGAGCGGTTCCGGACGTCCCGTGGTTGCCCGGTGCTGTGAAGATGGGAGTGGTGAGCCCGGGGACCGTCCAGAACTCGGGGCCGAAGATGGCACTCGTGTCAGCTCCGGCCTGGTGCAGGTCGCCGTAGTTCACCTGGTTGCCGTTCGGGTATCCGTTGTCCCCCACGGTCACCATGAAACGTGCATCGCTGTCTGCGATCTGCTGCATCAGGTCGGCTTGCTCGGGGTTGTGGCCCGAGGAGTCGACGGCACCCCAGTCGCCCATCACGTCGAACGTGAACGGTGTGGAGTCGCCTGGTTGCTGCTGGGTGGTGAACCGGGGGGATGCGACGGTGGTCAGGAGGTCCGCGCCATCCAGATAGGTGCGGTAGCAGTATGTGCCAGCCGTTGGGAGGTTGATTGTGGCCTTCCACTGGTACTGGTTGCTGGCCCCGACACGAAGGCCGCGTCGCTCCGCCGCCACCGAGTCCGTGAGGGAACAGGTGGCGCCGCTGGCGGGGCCGAAGGAAACGCTGGCGCTCTGTCCTGATTGGTCTGTGGCGAAGTTGACGGTGACATGCAGCTCCACCAGGTCCGTCAGGTAGGGCGCGCGGGTCAGTCGAGGATCGAAGTCGCCGGGTTGGACGCTGGCATTGGTGCCCTGCAGGGACGGTGTCGCGGCATGGGCGGGTGAGGCAACGCCGAGGGTCAGCAGCACCAAGGCGGCGCAGACGCCGATGATCCTGTGCAGGGTGCCGATGGTGCCCCTTGACGGGGCACGACGCGTCTTGGCCATCGTCCACACCTCCAGACCGATCGGGCAGTTCGCGAAGCCATCTCAGCTCTCGCCGTCGGGGACGCGGTGATGTCTTTCGTCGAGCAGCGACGGAATGCGATCGGCCCAGGAGAAGTCCGGCGTGGCGAGCCGTCGAGCGGTGACATGGTCCATGGCCTGCGTCAGGATGGCGCGCTCGTGGACCCGCAAGGAGTCGTAGCTCTCGCCGTCGATCTCGAGGGCAGGTGCGAAGTACCTGAACGGCGGGAACCCGTAGGCGTCGTCCGTGTTGTCGATGAGTTCGTCGATGAGACGAGTGGAGTCGACGGTGTCTACACGGCGGGCGCCTCGCTCGATGATGAACAGTTGCTCGACGGCCACCTGGTTGGCACCCTGGCAGGGGACCAACCGCTGGATCTCGAACTTCGGCGGCGGGACCATCAGTTGAGTGAGTGCGTTGAGGGACATGATGGGAAGGTTCAGCTCGCCGAGTCTGGTCCCGATGCCCCGCCCTTCTTTCGAGTGCAGCCGGCTCTGCACCCGCAGCCACCGCCACTCGGCCCGAGTCAGGTCCCCGGCGTGCACGGCCCGCAGCGTGTGCTGGCTGATCGTGAGCTGCTTCGGGAACGCAAGCGCTGTGCCATCGGCGGAGATGATGGTCATGTCGTCCGAGAGGAAGTGCGCGCCGCCCTCGCGGACCATGCGCAACACCGTCCCCGTCTTGCCGGTGTCGGTCCGTGCCGAGAGGAGGACGCCGCTCCCGTTCACCTCGAGGCACGCGGAGTGGAGCAGCACCCGGCCACGGGCGACGAGGACGAAGCGGAGCAGAGCCTCGACGACATTGGTGTAGAGCACGTGTGGTGAGGCGATGAGCATCGGACCAGCCGTCACGGAGATGTTGCCCGTCATGTCAACGAGGAAGTCGGAACCGTGCCGACCCGCGTGTTCCTCATAGGAGACTGCCGGCACCGCCGCGAACTGGGTCACGCGTGCCCGCGACCGGAAGTGCCGGTTGCCGAAGTGTCCACCACGGATCTCGATGTCGCAGGGACCGTTCACATCGGCCTGGAAGTGGTCCAACTCTCGCAGCCGGACCACCGAAGCCACGGTCAGCAGCCCGTGGATGTCGTAGCGCCACGACAGTGTGCTTCTGGTGATGTGCACCGTCGGGAGACCATGATGCCGAAGATCGACCACGAGGTCGGTGGGACCGCTGCGCCGGGGCGTGGAGTGCGGCTCAGGAGCGACGGGCTGGAGTGGTTCGGTGTGCTTGCGCTGCCGGGTGGTGGTGGACATGTCTCTCCTTGAGGCGAAAAGGTAGAGGTCGGATACGAGGAATCTGGCAACGAAGGCCGCCACGAGCGTCACCGCGTTGGCGATGACGAAGTGCACCCCCACCTGATGGACCAGCCACGACAACAGCGGAAGGCGGAGCAAGAGCACCGCGTTGTTCACCGCGACGAAGCCCATGAACCTCTGCCACCCCGGGCGGGACTTGGGGCCCTTGAAGACCACGCGATCGGTCAGGCCGTAGTTCCAGGATGTCGAGATCTGTGTCGCGATGGCGGCCGCGAGCCACACGGCCAGACCCGCCCAGGTCACGAGCAGCCACAGCGCGAGACTGTTCACTGCCAGGCCAGAGGCGCCCACCGCGGCGAACTTGGTAGCCGCAACGACCTTCACCGAGCGTCGTCTCAACAGGCTGGCCAGACGCAGAAGGAGCAGCTGCTGGACGAAGGTGCACCCTTCTCGCCAAGAGGCCTTGCTCTCGTCACTGAGCCGTTCGGCAAAGGTGAACGGAACCTCGGCGATCTCCAACAACTCTGATCGCGCCACGATCTCGAGCAGGATCTTGAAGCCGTGCGGGTGCAGACGATCGAGATCGACGGAAGCAAGATGGACGGCAAAGAAGCCGCTCATCGGGTCGGTGCACAGCTGCAGCCTCTGGCGGAAGAACAACTTGCTGACCCTCGTCGCTCCGCTGGACACGATGACTCGGGAGGTCCCCGCGAGACCCGCGGAACTGCCGGTGCCGACATATCGGCTGGCAACCACCAGGTCGGCCGCTGCCTCCCTGCCGGCAGCCACGAGGCCCGGGACCACCTCTGGTGGGTGTTGCAGGTCGCCGTCCATGACGACGGCCCATGACGCGCCCTCGGCTGCCGCGCGCCGCAATCCAGCCAGGACCGCCGACCCCAACCCACCAGCCCTTTCGGGCGGAGTGCGGTGGATCGCCTGGACGGTGAGCCGCGACATGGCTGCCACGGCAGCGATCCTCGCCGGGGTGTCGTCGTCGCTGTCGTCGACGAAGATGACCTGCACGTCGTCAGTGGGCAACACGGCCTCGAGTCGTTCCACCAGGGGCGCGACGTTGTGCGCCTCGTTGCGCGTGGGCACCACGATGCAACAGTCAACCTGCGGCTTGGGGCGGACGGTGGCCGGCTCGTCGTGACGGGGCATGGATGTTTGTTCGGCTTCGTCCACGCCTTTAACTCCTCTCCAACCCCCAGGGTGTGTTGGAGCACTACCAAAAGAAGGTAGCCCGGCGCGGGACAGGGCGAGGCCATTTGTAGGAAATTGCCTCGAGGCAAACAATGGCACCGCTCCGTGGCAGGGTCGGAGCGCTCGGTCAGTCGCGGTGGAGCCAGGCGAGCAGGTCGGGCGGGGCGAGCTCGGCAGCCCGTTCCCGATAGTGCTCGAGCTCGGCCTCGTCCAGCAGCTCCCGGCCGGCGCCGGAGCGGCCGCGCCG
>CAYRLV010000087.1:0-12179 GCA_964425155.1 uncultured Ornithinicoccus sp.
GCGAGCACCTCGGTGCAGATGCCGTCCGTCTGCACCGTCTCCACGACCGGCCAGGCGGCGGCCTGGCCCGAGGGGCTGCGCGCCACGAGGACCGCGAGCTCGCGGTCGAAGCCGACCCGCTCCTCGGCGAGCAGGCCGTCGGAGAAGGGCCCGCCGTCGGGGAGCCCCTGGTCCCGGGCGACCAGCTCGAGCCAGTCGCGTGCCTCCTCGGGGCCGGTGACGACCCGCACGCCCTTCCCGTCGTAGCCACCCCGGGGAGTCTTGAGGATGACCGGCCAGCCGACCCGGTCTCCGAAGTCGCGCAGTTGCTCGGTGTCGCGGACGGCGGCCCAGCGCGGGCAGGAGATGCCCAGGTCGGTGAGCCGTCGCCGCATGGCCAGCTTGTCCTGGGCGAACACCAGCGCGGCCGGGGACGGGTGCAGGGCGACCCCGTCGGCCTCGAGCGCGGCGAGCACCTCCGGGGGCACGTGCTCGTGGTCGAAGGTGACCACGTCGCACTCCTTGGCGAACGCGCGGACCGCCTCGAGGTCGGTGTGCGCGCCGAGCGGGGCGGAGGGCACGACGAGGGCCGCCGCGTCGTCGGGATGGGCGCACAGCACCGACAGGGTGACGCCGAGACCGACCGACGGAGGCTGGCACATCCGGGCCAGCTGGCCCCCACCGATGATGCCGACGACCGGGAAGCCGCCCGGGGCGCGCTGCGGGGAAGTCACTCCCCGGAGACTACCCGGCGGGTACTCGCCAGGTCGTCGGCAGGAGTCGGCGAGCGCCGCCCCGCGCCCTGCCCAGCGGTTAGGCTCCGAACGTGACCGCCCATCGCCGCCCCAGCCCGATCCAGCGGCTGCGCGACTCGCTGGACGTGCTGATCCGCGAGGTCGCGAAGTTCGGGGTCGTGGGCTTCGTCGCGTTCATCGTCGACACGGTGGGCTACAACTTCCTCGTCTTCGGTCCGCACTTCAAGAGCATGCTCGGCTACGAGATGACCGAGGGGGTCATGCACGAGACCCCACTTCGAGCCAAGATCGCCTCGGTCGCGGTCGCCACCCTCGTGGCCTGGCTCGGCAACCGGTACTGGACCTTCCGGCACCGCCGGCGTCCGGCGGTCGGGCACGAGCTGGCGCTGTTCATCCTGTTCAACATCATCGGCATGATCATCGCGGTGGCCTGCCTCGGCTTCTCCCGCTACGTGCTCGACCTGCACAGCCAGCTGGCCGACAACATCAGCGGCAACGGCGTGGGGCTGGTGCTGGGCACGCTGTTCCGGTTCTGGGCCTACCGCACCTTCGTCTTCCCGGGGCAGGCGCTGGCCGACCACCCTCACGTGCCGGGGGCCTCCGACACGAAGAACGCGAAGATCACCGGCTGAGCCTGGATCAGCTCCAGCCGCCCACCGTCGGCCTCGGCCAGGTCGCGCGCCAGGGCCAGGCCCAGTCCGGTGCTGGTGCCGCTGCTCACCGACCGCTCGAAGATGTGGGGGGCGAGGGCCGCCGGCACACCCGGCCCCTGGTCGCCGACCTCGACCACGATCGAGGGCCCGGCACGGCGGGCGTGCACGTCGACCGTGCCCTTCCCGTGCACCAGGGAGTTCTCGAGCAGGGTGGACAGCACCTGGGAGACGTTGGCGCGGCCGGCCTGCACCTGCAGGCCGCGCTCCCCGCCGACCCGCACGCTGCGACGCGCCTTCTCGAAGGCCGGCTGCCACTCCCGCTGCAGCGCGGCGATCACCGAGTCGAGGGAGACGCTCGCGGGCTCGGTCTTGCCGACCCGGCGGGTCCGGGCCAGGAGGTCGTCGACCACGCCGGTCAGGCGTTCGACCTGCGCGATGGCGATGGCCGCCTCCTCACGCACCACCTCCAGGTCGTCGGTCGCGCCGATCTCCTCGATCCGCATCAGCAACGCGGTCAGCGGCGTGCGCAGCTGGTGGGACGCGTCCGAGGCGAACTCCCGCTCGGCGGCGAGCGAGGTGGCCAGCTCCTTGGCCCGCCGCTCGAGCACCTGGGCGACCCGGTCGATCTCCTCCACCCCGCACCGGGTCGGCGCGAGGCGGGACTGGCCGGCGCCCAACCGCTCCGCCTGCTCGGCGAGCTGGGTCATCGGCTCGGCCAGGCGCCGGGACTGCGCACCGGCGACCAGGACGCCGGCGAGCACGGCGAGCAGGGACAGCGCCAGCACCGCCACCAGCAGCACCGGCCACCCGACCGTGCCGCTCCCGCCGTGGTCGACCCGCTCGAGGTGCCAGGCCGCGAGCGCGAAGATGGGGATGCCGAGGATGAGCACGGCGAGGACGACGGCCACGACCGTCGACCTGACCAGCCGTCGGCGCAAGGCTCAGTCTCGCGGGTTGGACTCGAAGCGGAAGCCGACACCCCGAACGGTGGTGATGAACCGTGGCTGCGCGGCGTCGTCACCGAGCTTGCGGCGCAGCACCGAGATGTGCATGTCCAACGTCTTGGTCGAGCCGAACCACGCGGTCTCCCAGATCTCCCGCATCAGCTGCTCGCGGGACACCACCTTGCCCTGCTCCCGGATGAGGACCCGCAGCAGGTCGAACTCCTTCGCCGTGAGCTGGAGCTCCTCACCCTCGAAGAAGGCCCGGCGGGCGTCCGGGTCGAGCTGGACCGGGTCCTCGGACGACTCGGACTGCTCGTGCGGGCTGCGCCGCAGCATCGCCCGCACCCGGGCCAACAGCTCGGCCAGCCGGAACGGCTTGGTGACGTAGTCGTCGGCGCCGGCGTCGAGGCCCACCACGGTGTCCACCTCGTCCGCACGGGCGGTGAGGATGAGCACCGGGAAGGTGCGCCCGTCGGCCCGCATCCGGCGGCAGACCTCCAGCCCGTCGATGTGCGGCAGGCCCAGGTCGAGCACGACCATGTCGGGGTTCTCGCTGGCGCCCTCGAGCGCGGCGCGTCCGTCGGCCCGCACGTCCACCTCGTAACCCTCGCGCCGCAGGGCGCGAGCCAGCGGCTCGGAGATCGCAGGGTCGTCCTCGGCGAGCAGCACGCGGGTCATGGGACCATCGTAGGCATCGCAGGGGTGCGCCCGGTGGACGCGTGAAGTCCCACGAGTGTCCAGGGTCGTCGTGGCACGGTGTTGTCCTCCTTGTCGGTCCTGTTGGCAGGCAGGCTGATCAGCGGGTTTCCGGTCGGGCGAGTCATCAGCGCCCCGGCCACCGCGGCGCTCGTTTCTCGGCGAAGGCGGCCACGCCCTCGGCCCGGTCGCCGGAGAAGGCGGTCGCCCGCCAGCAACCGTCCTCCACCTCCAGACCCGTGGCCAGGTCCACGTCGCCGCCGAGGCGCATCGCCCGCTTGGCCTGGCGCAGCCCGACCGGTGAGTTCCGCGCCACCTGCCCGGCCAGCTCGAGGGCACGGTCTCGGGCGGTGCCCGCGGTGACCACCTCGTCGAGCACGCCGAGCCGGGCCGCCTCGTCCGCCTCCAGCCGACGCGCCGTGAAGATCATGCTCGCCGCGCGCGACCAGCCGATCCGACGGGTCAGCAGCTGGGTCCCGCCACCGCCCGGGATCACGCCGACGGACACCTCGGGCAGCCCCACCACGGCCCGCTCCCCGGCGACGATGAGGTCGCAGGACAGCGCCAGCTCGAGCCCACCACCGAGCGCGTACCCCTCGACGACGGCGATGGCGGGCACCGGGAGGTCCAGGACACCACCGTATGCGGCGCGGGCCACCGGCCGCTGCTGCATCAGGTCGGCGTCGCTGAAGCTGTTGCGCTCCTTGAGATCCGCACCGACGCAGAACGCCTTCGGGCTGGTGCTGGTGAGCAGCACGCAGCGCACGCTCGCGTCGGCCGCGAGGGCCGCGGTGGCCTCGCCGAGGTCCCTCGCCATGGCCGTCGAGACGGCGTTCATCGCCTCCGGGCGGTCCAGGGCGAGCTCGACCACGTGGCCGCCCTCGCCGTGCCGGGACACCGTCACCAGCGGCCGGTCGGTCCGTGGCGACTCCGTCTCGTGCTCGTCGGTCATGGTCCTTCTCCTTCGTGCGCGCCGCCGCGGCGCTGCTCCTCGTCGTGCGGGTTGCTGAGGCCGCGACGCCCGGTCGCGCCGGCCCGGCGCAGCTGCCAGCGCCGGACCCGTCCCAGTCCCCGGAGGGTACGCGGTGGAAGGGCGGTCATCTCGAACCCCGACACGCTGGACAGCGACGCCGCCAGCGCGTCGTCGATCACCACGGTGTTCGGCCGGGCCACCGCGGTCAGCCGGGCGGCGCGGTTCACGGTGGTGCCGAAGACGTCGCCGAGGCGCGAGACCACCTGACCACTCGCCATACCGACCCGGACCTTGGGCAGGATGTCGTCGCCGCGGATGGTGTCCACCAGGTCGAGCGCGACGGCGGCCGCCGGAGCGTGCCCGATGGTCACGAACAGCGCCTCGTCGCCGACCGTCTTGATGATCCGACCGCCGTGGGCCGCGACGACTTCCGAGGCGATCGCCTCGAACCGCTGCACCACCTCGACCAGTTGGTGCTCGGACAGCCGGCGCACCAGGCGGGTGAACGACACCAGGTCGGCGAATCCGACGCAGCGGACGACACCCTCGTGGTCGGGCGACGGCTCGGCGTCGGCCACCATCCGGGCGATCGCGGCGCTGAGGTGCCGCCGCCAGGCGTAGACGAGCAGCGGCTCGAGGGTGTCCGCGAGCTGGGTGAGCCGCTCCCCCGCCTCGCGGGCCGCCTCCGGGCTCGGCACGCCGCGGACCATCTCGCCCTCCGGCTCGGACTCCCGGCCGCTCTCGCGCTCCAGCACCTCGGCCATCAGCTGGGCCTGCCAGATCGCGAGCCGGTCGGCGGTGCGGCCGAACGCCCGCGTCATCGCGAGCGCGGTGTCCTGGTCGAAGGTGCCGTCCCGCACGAGCGAGACCACGGTGCGCAGTGCGGTGAGGTCGGCCTCGGTGAAGACCGTGTCGTCGTCCTGCACGTTGGGGAAGCCGAGCGCGTGCCAGAACCGGCGCGCCGACAGCAGCGAGATGCCCGCCCCGGCGCTGACCTGGCGGCGGCGCATGGTGCGCGGCTCACCGAGCAGCCGGGACTCCAACTCGTCGAGACCGGGACGGAAGGCGTCCTCGGGCTCGATCGGTTCGGACTGGAAGGGCACGGCACTGATCATGCCGTGCCGCGAGTCCGATTGCCGCAGCAGCCGTCATCAGCCGCCTCGAAGGTGCACGACGTCCCCGGCGGCGTGCGGCCGCGACCCGGTCCCGTCGTCCACGAGCAGCCGCCCCTCGTCGTCGATGCCGGTGGCCCGTCCCCGCAGGGTGGCGCCCCCGGGCCGGTGCAGCTCCACCTCACGACCGACGGTCGCGCAACGGCGGCGGTAGCGACCCCGCAGGTCGGCGAGATCGCCTCCCCCGGCCAGCCACGCGCCATACCCGTCATGCAGGTGGCCGAGGAACGCTCGTATGACGTCCTCCCGCGCCACCCGCGCGCCGCACGACCGCAGCGAGGTGGCGGTGTCGACGGGCAGCTCGTCGGGTGTCTGGTCGATGTTGATGCCGGCCCCGACCACGACGCGGTCGTCGTCGGCCGACTGGCACAGCACGCCGCAGATCTTGCGCAGCCCGTCGTCGGGGGCACCGGCAGGACCGACGAGGACGTCGTTGGGCCACTTGAGCACGGCCGTGACGCCCGCGCACGCGGTGAGGGCGTCGGCCACGGCCAGGCCGGCCACCAGCGGCACCCAGCCGAGCGTGCTCGTCTCGGAGCGCCCCGTGGTCGGGAGCACGCAGGAGACCGCGATCGACGACCGCGGCGGCGCCTGCCAGGTCCGCGCCAGCCGCCCCCGGCCGGCGCTCTGGTGGTCGGTGAGGACCACGCGCCACGGCACGGGCCGGCGCAGCGCCTCGAGGTTGGTCGAGTCCACCGCGTCCTGGAAGTCGACCGCCGCCCACGGAGCCCCGGGGGTGAGCAGGGCCTCGCGCAGCGCGTGGACGTCCAGGGATCGGCGCACGCCCCTCAGACTAGGCTGCCCGCCATGACCGACGCTGCACGCACCGAGCCAGCCGACGGCGACGAACCCGACCTGCACACCACCGCCGGCAAGCTCGCCGACCTGCACCGACGCAACGACGAAGCCGTGCACGCCGGGTCGGCGCGCGCGGTCGAGAAACAGCACGCCAAGGGCAAGAAGACCGCGCGCGAGCGGATCGAGCTGCTGCTGGACGAGGGCTCGTTCGTCGAGATGGACGAGCTGGCCCGGCACCGGTCGACCAACTTCGGGCAGCAGAACAGCCGCCCGTACGGCGACGGCGTGGTCACCGGCTACGGCACCGTCGACGGCCGTCCGGTGGCGGTGTTCTCGCAGGACTTCACGGTGTTCGGCGGGTCGCTCGGCGAGGTCTTCGGCGAGAAGATCGTCAAGGTCATGGACCTCGCCGCCAAGGTCGGCTGCCCGGTCGTCGGCATCAACGACTCGGGCGGCGCCCGCATCCAGGAGGGGGTCGTCGCCCTCGGGCTGTATGCGGAGATCTTCCGCCGCAACGTCCACAACTCGGGCGTCATCCCCCAGATCAGCGTGATCACCGGCCCGTGCGCCGGCGGCGCCGTCTACTCCCCCGCCATCACCGACTTCACCGTGATGGTCGACCAGACCAGCCACATGTTCATCACCGGGCCGGACGTGATCAAGACCGTCACCGGCGAGGACGTCGGGATGGAGGACCTCGGCGGTGCCCGGTCGCACAACTCCCGGTCCGGCGTCGCGCACTACATGGCCACCGACGAGGACGACGCGATCGCCTACGTGCGCGAGCTGCTCTCCTACCTGCCGTCCAACAACCTCGAGGACCCGCCGCGCTACGGCGACGACGCGGACCTCGAGGTCAACGACGAGGACC
Organism: uncultured Ornithinicoccus sp.; assembly: GCA_964425155.1. Lineage (GTDB taxonomy): Bacteria > Actinomycetota > Actinomycetes > Actinomycetales > Dermatophilaceae > Segeticoccus. Next base: position 6,842 of record CAYRLV010000087.1, read on the forward strand.
GGTCGCTGGACGCGTTCATCCCCGACTCCCCGGGCGTCCCCTACGACATGCGCACCATCATCCAGCGGGTGGTGGACGACACCGAGGACGGCGAGCCCGACTTCTGTGAGGTGCAGGAGCTGTTCGCGCCCAACATCGTCTGCGGCTTCGGCCGCATCGACGGCCGCTCGGTCGGGGTCGTGGGCAACCAGCCGATGCAGTTCGCCGGGTGCCTCGACATCGACGCGTCCGAGAAGGCCGCCCGGTTCGTGCGCACCTGCGACGCGTTCAACATCCCGGTGCTGACCTTCGTCGACGTGCCCGGTTTCCTCCCCGGCACCGACCAGGAGTGGAACGGCATCATCCGGCGCGGCGCGAAACTGATCTTCGCCTACGCCGAGGCCACCGTGCCGCTGGTCACCGTGATCACCCGCAAGGCCTACGGCGGCGCCTACGACGTCATGGGGTCCAAGCACCTGGGGGCCGACATCAACCTGGCCTGGCCCACCGCGCAGATCGCCGTGATGGGGGCCCAGGGTGCGGTGAACATCCTCTACCGCAAGCAGATCGCGAAGATCGCCGAGGAATCCGGCGGTGACCAGCGGGCCATCGACGCCGCCCGCGCCCGGTTCGTCGAGGAGTACGAGGACACCCTGGCCAACCCCTACATCGCCGCCGAACGCGGCTACGTCGACTCGGTCATCCCGCCGTCCCTCACCCGCGCCTACGTCACCAAGGCGCTGCGCACGCTGCGCACCAAGCGCGAGACCCTGCCCGCCAAGAAACACGGGAACATCCCGCTATGAGCCACCCCACCGCAGACGGCGACGGCGCCCTCCCGGAGGACCCGAGGCCCACCTGCACGGTGACGCGAGGCAACCCCAGTGACGAGGAGCTGGCCGCCGTCGTGGCGCTGCTCACGGCCGCGGCGGCCGGCGGGTCACCGGAGCCACCGGACGATTCCGGCTCGGGGTCGGCGTGGAGCTCGCACGCGCGACGGGTGGGGCAGGCGCCGCATCCGGGACCCGGCGCCTGGCGCGCCTCGGCTCTGCCGGGCTGACGTCGACGGCGCGCGGGAGGCCGGGTACTTTCGGCGAGTGACCCACGACACCTCGCGCAGCCCGCGACCCAGCTCCGAGATCGACGCGATCGCCGACACCCACCTGGACCGGGTGGTCGAGCTCAGCCCGATCGGCGCCACCTACCTCGGCATCCCGGGGCACGAGGAGGAACTCGACGACTTCTCGCCCGACGGGCACGCGCGACACTCCGAGGTGCGCCGGGAGACCCTCACCCGGCTCGCGGCCGCGCAGCCGGTGGACGACGTCGACCGGGTGACCGTGGCCGCCCTGACCGAGCGGCTCGAGCTCGCCGAGGAGGAGTATGCGGCGGGGCTCGACGAGATGTCACTCAACGTCATCGCCTCCCCGCTGCAGGAGGTGCGCGGTGTCTTCGACCTGATGCCGACGGACACCGACGAGCAGTGGTCCGCCGTCGCGGCGCGGATGGCGAAGGTGCCCGAGGCGCTCGACCAGTGGGTCCGATCGCTGCGGGTGGCCGCCGAGCGCGGCGACGTCAGCCCGCGCCGGCAGGTGCAGGCCTGCATCAAGCAGTGCCTCGAGTTCACCTCGGGCGAGGGCTACTTCGCCACCCTGGTGCGGGATGCCCGCAGTGGAGACGCCGAGCTGGACGCCTCGGTCGCCGCCGACCTCGAGCGGTCCGTGGGGGAAGCCGCCGACGCCTACTCCCGGCTGGCCGACACCCTGCGCGTGGAGCTGCTCGACCGGGCGCCCGAGTCGGACGCCTGCGGTCGGGAGCGCTACGCGCTGTTCTCCCGGTCCTTCCTCGGCGCCGAGGTCGACCTCGAGGAGACCTACGCGTGGGGGCAGGAGGAGCTGGCCCGCATCACCGCCGAGATGCGCGAGGTGGCCGAGCAGGTACGTCCCGGTGCGACCGTCAAGGAGGCCATCGAGCAGCTGGATGCCGACCCGCGCTACCAGCTGCACGGCACCGACGAGCTGCGGCGGTGGATGCAGGAGAAGGCCGACGAGGCCGTGGCGGCACTCGCCGGCACGCACTTCGACATCCCCGACCCGGTCCGCACCATCGAGTGCCGCATCGCGCCCACCCAGACCGGTGGCATCTACTACACCGGCCCCAGCGAGGACTTCAGCCGCCCCGGCCGGATGTGGTGGTCGGTGCCCCAGGGCGTGGACGAGTTCGGCACCTGGCGCGAGCTGACCACGGTCTACCACGAGGGCGTCCCGGGGCATCACCTGCAGGTCGCCCAGACGGTGTTCCGCAGCGAGTCGCTGAACCGGTGGCGCCGGCTGATGTCGTGGACGTCCGGTCACGGGGAGGGCTGGGCGCTGTACGCCGAGCGACTGATGGCCGAGCTGGGCTACCTGGACGACCCGGGCGACCGGATGGGCCTGCTCGACGGCCAGTCGCTGCGCGCCGCGCGCGTGGTGCTCGACATCGGCTTCCACTGCGGCTTCGAGGCGCCGGCCGAGGTCGGTGGCGGCGCCTGGGACTACGACAAGGCGTGGGAGTTCCTCAACGCGCACGCCAACATGGCCGAGGGCTTCCTGCGGTTCGAGCTCGACCGCTACCTCGGCTGGCCCGGCCAGGCGCCCTCCTACAAGGTCGGCGAGCGGATCTGGCGCGAGCTGCGCGACGAGGTGCAGCGGCGCGAGGGAGACGCCTTCGACGTGCGTGCCTTCCACCGGCGCGCGCTGGACGTGGGCGGGGTCGGCCTGGACACCCTGCGGCAGGCGGTCCTGGGTTTCGGTGCGTCCGATTGACATCCCGACCGCGTGGGAGTGTGATCGTCTTTACCGATTCTTGATCGGCATTGTGTGGTTCTGTGCGTAGTGTTGTCCCATTCGTGGTCAACGCGAGAACACCCAGCTCATCAGTGGAGGACGAGATGCGTCACACCAAGGCCCGGGCCGCAGCGCTCGCCGTCAGCACCCTTTTGGCCCTGAGCGCCTGCGGCGGCGGCGACAGTGGCGACGGAGGGTCCGGCGACAGCGGCGCGCAGGGCGGCAGCGACAGCAAGAACGTCCAGGTCTTCACCTGGTGGGCGGCCGGCGGCGAGAAGGCCGGTCTGGACGGCATGGTCAAGGTCTTCAAGCAGGAGTGCCCCGACTACAAGTTCGTCAACGCCGCGGTGGCCGGCGGTGGCGGCGACAAGGCCAAGACGCTGCTGGCCAACAACCTCAAGGCCGGCAACCCGCCGAGCACCTTCCAGGCGCACGCCGGCGGGGAGCTGACGGACTACATCGCCAACAACCAGGTCGAGGACATCACCGACCTCTACAAGAAGAACGGCCTGATGGACGCCTTCCCGCAGGAGCTGCTCGACCAGCTCACGGTGAACGGCAAGATCTACTCGGTCCCCGCCAACATCCACCGGGCCAACATGGTCTGGGTCAACCCGAAGGTGCTGAAGAAGGCCGGGATCGACCCCAACAAGGCTCCGACCGACATCAAGGCCTGGATCGCCGACCTGGACAAGCTCAAGGCGGCCGGGCTCAAGCACCCGCTGGCCATGTCCAAGGGCTTCGCCGAGGAGATGCTGCTGGAGACCACGCTGCTCGGTGAGCTCGGCGTCGACAAGTTCAACGGCCTGTGGACGGGCGACACCGACTGGAGCTCCTCCGAGGTGACGTCGGCCCTGAACGACTTCAAGACGCTGATGTCCTACACCAACCCCGACCGCGACACGATGGACTGGGACGCCGCGCTGGCCAAGTACCTCTTCCCCAAGGGTGGCAACGCCACGGCGGGCTACCAGGTCATGGGTGACTGGGTGCCGGCGCAGCTGGAGACGCTGAACGTGCCCGCGTCGGCCTACACCTACTGGCCGGCTCCCGGGACGGACGGCGTCTACCAGTGGCTGTCCGACTCCTTCACCCTGCCGGTGGACGGCAAGAACCCCGAAGGGGCCAAGTGCTGGCTGAAGGTCGTCGGTAGCCCCGAGGGCCAGAAGGCGTTCAACACCAAGAAGGGCTCCATCCCGGCGCGCAAGGACGCCGACGTCAAGGACTACCCGAAGTACCAGCAGTGGGCCATGAAGCAGTGGAAGTCCTCCAAGCTGGCCCCCTCGATGGCCCACGGCTCGGCCGGTCCCGGCGCGTGGAACAACGACATCCAGACCGCGATGAGTGCCTTCAGCGCCAACCCGGACGTCGCCACGCTGCAGAAGACGCTCGTGTCGCTGGCTGAGAAGTACTCGTCCTGGCGGGACACGCTCGGCTGAGCATGCCGCGCAAATTCAAGGCCTGGGGGCCGGGTCTCCTGCTCGTGTCCCCGTCGATCATCCTGGTCGGCTTCTTCGTCTACGGGCTCATCGCGTGGACGGCGAACATCTCGCTGACCAACCAGAACAGTCGGTTCGAGCGGAAGATCGGTGTCGACCCGGACGCCTATGTCGGGCTGTCCAACTACACGGCGCTGCTCACCAACCACGACTTCATCCAGTCGCTGAAGCACATGGGCATCCTGTCGGTGATCTACATCGCCGGGGCCCTGCTCTTCGGGCTGTTCTGGGCGGTGCTGCTGGAGAAGGGGATCCGCGGCGAGGGCCTCTTCCGGGCCATCTACCTCTTCCCGATGGCCGTGTCGATGTTCGCGTCCGGCGTGGTGTGGAACTGGCTGCTCAACAGCGACACCGGCAAGAGCGCCTCCGGCCTCAACCAGTTGTTCGACATGGTCGGGCTCGGCTTCCTCAAGAACCACTGGTGGGTCTCCGACCCCACCTGGGGAATCGCGGCGATCGCCATCCCGGCGATCTGGCAGCTGTCGGGGTACATCATGGCGCTGTTCCTGGCCGGCTTCCGCGGCATCCCCGACGAGCTGCGGGAGGCCGGCCGGATCGACGGTGCCAACGAATTCCAGCTCTACCGCTACGTGCTGTTCCCGCAGCTGTCGCCGATCGCGCTCTCCGCGATGATCATCCTCGGCCACATGTCGCTGAAGATGTTCGACATCATCATGGCGATCTCGGGTGAGAAGAACGTCTTCACCTCGGTGCCGATGGTCGACATGTGGACGTTGACCGGGCAGCAGGACTTCGCGCGCGCCTCCGCCGTGGCGATCATCCTCCTGGTGCTCGTGGCGCTCCTCGTCGTGCCCTACCTGATCCACAACGCACGACAGGAGCGGGGCCGATGAGCGGCGACGAAGAGCGGCGAGGATGCAGCGCAGCGACCCTGCCGCCGAGGAGCCGCGACAGGAGTCATCAATGAGCGGCGACGAAGAGCGGCGAGGATGCAGCGCAGCGACCCTGCCGCCGAGGAGCCGCGACAGGAGTCATCGATGAGCGCCACGACCACCGAGGCCATCCCGGCACCCC
>CAYRLV010000088.1:0-4689 GCA_964425155.1 uncultured Ornithinicoccus sp.
CGGTAGGCCTGCACGGCCTGCACACCGGTCATGGTCTCGACGAAGTGCACGATCACCAGCGCCGCCGTCTCGCGGACCTTGCGGTAGGCCTTGGACGACGCGTCACGGAACCACCGGACGACCAGCAGCAGCACGGGGAAGCCGATGAGGCAGACCAGGCCGAGCTTGAGGTCCAGGTAGACCAGCAGGAAGGCCGTGCCGACCATCGTCAGCACCGCGGTGACCAAGCCGTCGAACCCGTTGTTGAGCAGCTCCTGGATCGCGTCGATGTCGTTCGTGAGACGGCTGACCACGCGACCCGAGGTGTACTTGTCGTGGAACTCCACGTCGAGGCGTTGGAAGTGCCGGAACAGCCGACGGCGCAGGGTGAGCAGGATCTTCTGGCCGATCTTGCCGGACATCGACAAGAACGCGACCCGGCTCGCGGCCTGCAGCACCACCACCACGACGAGCGTGATCAGCACCTCGAGCAGGGGTTTGACGCTGCCGTTGCCGCCGTCCATCAACGGCGGCACACCGAAGTCGATGCCGCGCTGCACCAGGATCGGTACGGACAGCCGGGTGGCGTTCTCCACGATGACGAACGCGACCAGCAGGAAGACGAGCCGCTTGTAGGGGCGCAACAGCTCCCCGAGCAGCCGCCGGCTGCGCTCCTTGAGCCGCAGCCCGACGCTGACCGAGATGTCGTCCTGGTGCTCGGCAGCGACGCCGCGCCAGTCGCGTTCGGTGTCGCGCTGGTCCGCGCCCTCGTCGTCGCGCTGCTTCGAGCCGGTGGCCCGGTCCTGGATCTGGGTCATCGCCGGGCCTCCTCGTACTCCGGCTCCACCCGTTCGTCGGCGTCGCACTGGTCACTGTGGGCGGTCCGCTGCACCTGGGCCTCGCCCCCGGCGTCGGACCAGGGCCGGTCACTGTCCATCCCGCGTTCGCGGTCCCGGTCGATGTCGTCGTCGGCGGACAGCAGGTGCCGGTAGGCGGGGACGGTCTCGAGCAGCTCCTGGTGGGTCCCGACGGCGGTGATCCGGCCGTCCTGCAGCAGCGCCACCCGGTCGGCGAGCAGCACCGTGGACGCGCGGTGCGCCACCACGATGCCGGTGACGTCGGCGAGGACCCGCTTCAGCGCGGCCTCCACCAGGGCCTCGGTGTGCACGTCGAGGGCGGACAGCGTGTCGTCGAGGACCAGGATCTTGGGGTGGGTCAGCACCGCGCGGGCCAGCGCCAGCCGCTGCCGCTGGCCACCCGACAGGCTGAGGCCCTGCTCACCGATCCGGGTGTCCAGCCCCCAGGGCAGGTCGTGCACGAACTGCGCCTGCGCGACCTCGAGGGCCTCCTCCATCTCCTCCTCGGTGGCCTCCGGCCGGCCCAGCGTGAGGTTCTCCCGCACCGACATGGAGAACAGCGTGGCGTCCTCGAAGGCGGTGGCCACGATGCTGCGCAGGTCGTCCAGCGTGAGGTCGCGGATGTCCACCCCGTCGATGGTGATCCGCCCGGCCGTGACGTCCTGCAGCCGCGGCACCAGCGAGGTGAAGGCGGTCTTGCCCGCACCGGTCGCGCCCACCAGCGCGACGGTCTCGCCGGGCTGGACGTCCAGGTCCACCCCGTGCAGCAGGTCCTCGTCGGAGTCGGGGAACCGGAAGCCGACCCCCTCGAACCGCAGGTGTCCGGACGGCGCGACCAGGTCCCGGTCGCCGTCGCGCACGCTCGGCTCGGTGTCGAGGACCTCGGTGATCCGGTCGGCGGCGGTCATCGCCTCCTGGGTCATGGACAGCAGGAAACCGAGGGACGCGATGGGCCAGACCAGCGAGAGCATCAGCGTGATGAAGGCGACCAGGGTGCCCATGGTCAGCTTGTCCTGGCCGGCCGCGATCGCCCCGAAGCCGAGCACCACGATCAGGGTCAGGGTCGGGATCACCTCGAGCATCGTCCAGAACCGCGCGGACAGGTGCACCTTGTCCATCGAGGAGTTGTAGAGGGTGACGGCCTTCGCGTCGAACCGCTCGAAGGCGTGCTCGGCCCGGCCGAAGGCCTTGACGACGCGCACGCCGTGCGCGCCCTCCTCGACCAGCGTCGCCACGTCCCCCGTCTCGTCCTGGACCCGCCGCGAGATGGCGGTGTAGAGGCGCTCGTTGTGCAGCACGAGCAGCACGATGGGCACGATCGAGACGAGCACCACCAGTCCGAGCGGCCAGTACATGTTCAACAGCAGCACGGTGACCACGAGCACCTGCAGCATGTTGAGGACGAGGAAGAGCAGGCCGAAGCCGAGGAACCGGCGCACCGTCGACAGGTCGTTCATCACCCGGGAGAGCAGCTGGCCGGACTGCCACTGCCGGTGGAACGACATCGGGAGGCGCTGCAGGTGGGCGTAGAGGTCCTTGCGGATCGAGGCCTCCACGCCGAGCGTGGCGTGTGCCACGACATACCGGCGGATGAACATGAGGATCGCCTCGAGGACGCCCAGGGCCAGGGCCAGGGCGCCGAGGGTGAACAGCCCGCGCTGGTCCCGCTCGGCGATCGGGCCGTCGATGACCGCCTTGGTGACCAGCGGCACGACGATCGTGGCGCCGACACCGAGGACGGCGACGACGACCATCACGACCCACCGCCAGAAGTACGGCCGCAGGTAGCCGTGCAGTCGCAGCAGGGAGCTGTAGCGACTCGGCCGGTCGGGACGCGCCGCGAGCGGGGGTGCCGGGCGCAGCGCGGGCGTGGAGGTCCCGGTGCGCACGGCGCCGGGTGGCTCTGGATGCGTCGAACCGGACGGGTGGCTCTGGGGTTCCGGTTCGCGCGACATCAGTGGTGCGGCCCTGCTCTCTGTCGTCCTGGTCGGTGAACGCGCGTGGAACGCGCGCCTCAACGTGCCCGCCCCGGGGGCGCGGCGGATGGGCGTCGGATCCCCCGGGCGAAGCGTTGCTGAGGCTACCTCATCATGCCAGTGACCAGCGCCCGGACACGAACGATTATTCCCCCGGGTCGTCGGCCGCGTCGGCGCGCGGCTCCTGCACCTGCGTCTGCGGGTTGGTGCTGAGCGTCTCGTGCCGCCCGGGGCCGTCGTCGTGGCCCGGGATGTCCGTGGTCGGGTCGTCGCGGTTCAGCAGCGAGTCGAGCAGCGGGCCACCGAGGCGTCGGAAGCTGCGCCGCGGGCGGCGCCGGTCGAGCACCGCGACCTCGAGCTGACCGGCGTCGAGGTCGCGCGACTCCCCGCCGCCGGACGGATCGGCTCCGAGCAGCTCCACCGCCAGCACCAACGCCTCCGCGAGCGGCTGCCCGGCGCTCCACCGCTCCTGCAGCGCGCTGGTGATCTGCTCGCCGGCGCCGCCCATGGCGACGAATCCCTCCTCGTAGGAGACGGACCCGTCATACGTGAGCCGGTAGATCTGGTCCTGGTCGGAGGAGCTGCCGACCTGGGCGACGACGATCTCGACCTCGTAGGGCTTCTGCTCCTGGGTGAACACGGTGCCCAGGGTCTGGGCGTAGGCATTCGCCAGGCCGCGCGCCGTGACGTCCGTGCGGTCGTAGGAGTAGCCGCGCAGGTCGGCGTAGCGGACGCCCGCGACGCGCAGGTTCTCGTACTCGTTGTACTTGCCGACCGCCGCGAACGCGATCCGGTCGTAGATCTCGGAGACCTTGTGCAGGGCGCGTGTCGGGTTCTCGGCGACGAACGCGATGCCGTGCTCGTAGCCGAGGGCCACGACGGAGCGGCCCCGGGCGATGCCCTTGCGCGCGTAGTCCGCCCGGTCCTTCATCAGCTGCTCGGGCGAGACGTAGAACGGCATCGTCATCGGGCACCTCCGGGGTTGCCTCGGCGGTCGGCGACGATCTCCTCCACCACCGACTCGATCTGCTCGTCGCTGACGAACCGGGCTCCGGCCTGGTCGACCACGGCGAGGGTCGGCCAGATCCGCCGGCCCAGGTCGGGCCCGCCCGTGGCGGAGTCGTCGTCGGCCGCGTCGTAGAGCGCCTCCAGCGCCACCCGGGTCGCGTCGCTCTCGGTGAGGTCGGGCTTCCAGAGCTTCTTCAGCGCACCACGGGCAAACAGCGAGCCGGAACCGACGCCATGGTGGTGGTGCTCCTCGTAGCAGCCCCCGGTCGGGTCGTAGGAGAAGATGCGGCCCACGTCGCGGTCGAGGTCGAAGCCGGCGAACAGCGGCACCACGGTGAGCCCCTGCATGGCCAGTCCGAGGTTGCCGCGGATCATCGTCGCCAACCGGTTGGCCTTGCCCTCCAGGGACAGCAGGGTGCCCTCGAGCTTCTCGTAGTGCTCCAACTCGACCTGGAACAGCTTGACCAGCTCGATCGCGATACCCGCCGTGCCGGCGATGCCGACCGCGGAGTACTCGTCCGCGGCGAAGACCTTCTCCATGTCGCGGTTGGCGATCATGCTGCCCATCGTGGCCCGGCGGTCCCCCGCCATCAGCACGCCGCTGCCGTAGGTCAGGGACACGATCGTGGTGCCGTGGGCGACCTCGGGAGCCGCGCCCGGCGGCAGGCTGCGCCCGGAGGGCATCAGGTGCGGTGCGTGCTCGCCGAGGAACTCGGTGAAGGACGAGGACCCGGTGGACAGGAAGGCGGCCGGCAGGCGCCCGGCGCCACTCGAGCTCATGGTCGCGCTCCTCGGCGGCCGGTCGCTCCGCTGCGCCGTCTGCCGCTGCTCCTCCGCGGCAGGGGCCACTGCGTTCCATCGTCGCCGCT
>CAYRLV010000088.1:4789-6623 GCA_964425155.1 uncultured Ornithinicoccus sp.
TCGTCGCCGCTCCTACCCCATTGACCGCTCACTGTCCGCCCTTCTGCACGAACCCGCGCACGAATTCCTCGGCGTTGGTCTCGAGCACGTCGTCGATCTCGTCGAGCACGTTGTCGATGTCGTCGTCGAGCGCTTCCTTGCCGGCGGCTCCCTCGGGCGCCGGTGTGGGGTCGGGAGCCTCGTCGGGCTCCTCGTCGCGACGCTGCGGCCGGCTTCGCTCCTGACCTGGCATCGATCTCCACCTCCGTGTTCGCGATCGCCCCGCCGAGGCGGACGGAGCTGCTGCTTCGACCCTAACCGTCCACGCCCCGGGTGTCGCGTGCCGGTCGACTTCCGGTCAGTTGGCGGCGAGTTCGGCCAACAGGTGGGCCGCGCTGTCGCAGCGGTCCAGCAGGTCGCCGACGTTCTCGCGGGTGCCGCGCAACGGCTCGAGCATCGGCACCCGCTGCAGCGAGGCCTGCCCGGGCACGTCGAAGATCACCGAGTCCCAGGACGCCGCTGCGACCTCGCGGGCGTACTTCTCCAGGCAGCGGCCGCGGAAGTAGGCGCGGGTGTCCTCCGGCGGCTGGGTCACGGCGGACTTCACCGCGACGTCGTCGATCAGCCGGTCGACGCGGCCGCGCTGCTCCATCCGGTGGAACAGCCCCTTGTCCTCGCGCACGTCGGCCCACTGGATGCAGATGGCCCGCAGCCGCGGGTCGCCCCACTCCATCCCGTCGCGATCGCGGTAGCGCTGCAGCAGTGCCAGCTTGGCCACCCAGTCGAGTTCCCGGTCGCACTCCATCGGATCCCGCTCGAGCTTGGTGAGGACCTGCGACCAGAGCCGCATGACCTCCTCGGTGTCGGGGTCGACGCCCCCGGGTGCGCGCTCCTGCAGATAGCGGTCGGCCTGCTCGAAGTAGGCCCACAACAACTGGACCGCGGTGAGCTTGCGGCCGTCCTTGAGGGTGATGAGGGTCCGCAGGCTGGGGTCGTGGGACACGGCGCGCAAGGCGGCGACCGGCTGCTCGACGGCGAGGTCGACCCGCAACGCGCGGTCCTCGATCATCGCGAGCACGAGGCTGGTGGTGCCGAGCTTGAGCAGATTGGCCACGTCGCAGTGGTTGGCGTCGCCGAGGATCACGTGCAGCCGGCGGTAGCGGTCGGCGGCGGAGTGCGGCTCGTCGCGGGTGTTGATGATCGGACGTTTGAGGGTCGTCTCGAGCCCGACCTCCACCTCGAAGAAGTCCGAGCGCTGGGTCAGCTGGTAGCCCACGCCGGTCGACTCGGTGCCGATGCCGACCCGGCCGGCCCCGCACATCGCCTGGCGGGCGACGAAGAACGGGATCAGGTGGCGCACGATGTCGGTGAACGGTGTCTCCCGCGGCATCAGGTAGTTCTCGTGCGTGCCGTAGGACGCACCCTTGCCGTCGGTGTTGTTCTTGTAGAGGTTCACGCCCGGCAGGCCGGGAGCGGACAGCAACCGCACCGCCTCCCGCATGACCAGCTCCCCCGCCCGGTCCCAGGTCACCGCGGCACGAGGCGAGGTCACCTCCGGCGAGCTGTATTCCGGGTGGGCGTGGTCGACGTAGAGCCGGGCTCCGTTGGTGAGCACGACGTTCGCGAGGGTGGGGTCCTCCTCGTCGGTGAGTTGGCTCGAGTCGGCCAGCTGCCGCCCCATCTCGAAGCCCCGCGCGTCGCGCAGCGGCGCCTCGTCCTCGTAGTCCCAGCTCGCCTGGGCCGCACGCATCCCCTGCTGACTGGCGTAGGCGTTGACGACCTGCCCGGACAGGAGCATCGGGTTGGCGGTCGGGTCGCCCGGCACGGAGATGCCGTACTCGGTCTCGATCCCCAT
>CAYRLV010000088.1:6723-12009 GCA_964425155.1 uncultured Ornithinicoccus sp.
GGTTGGCGGTCGGGTCGCCCGGCACGGAGATGCCGTACTCGGTCTCGATCCCCATGACCCGGCGCACGGTCATGCCGCGGCCCCCGCGCAGCACCGCAGCGGGGCGGAGAACGTCGTGAGGTGGTTCACTGCCGCGTGCTCCTCGTGGGGTGGCTCATGCTGCCAGCCTAGTGACCGCACCCGAGTCGGGCGTCAGAGGTGAGGATCGTCACCGTCGATGAGCGCCTGCACCAGCGCTCCGTACTCGTCGACCAGCGCCTCCTCGTCGACCTCCTCGGCCGGCAGCAGCCGCAGCGTGCGCACCGCCGTGGCGATGCCGATCAGCATCGCGGCGACCAGCTCGCTGCGCCGGCGCCCCTCCGCGTCGTCGCCCAGCACCTCCTGCAGCAACCGGAGGTATGCGGTGTGGAAGCTCGCGCGCGAAGCCTCGGGGTCGGGAGACCCGTGGGTGAGGTAGGCCGCCCGGGCCCAGGGCTCGGCGGCATCGTGCGCGCGCCGGTCGAGGATCCGACGCACCAGCTCGTAGCCCATCCGGGAGGCGGGGACGCGCAGGTCGTAGGGCTCGGGAGACATCGGCTCGGCATCCGCATACAGCTGCTTCTTGTTGCCCACCAGCTTCATCACCATCGCCGGGGACAGACCCGCCTCGGCGGCGACCTCCCGGATCGTGACCGCGCGGTAGCCGCGCTCACCGAACAGCCGGCGGGCGGCACGCAGGACGACCTCCCGGGAGGAGTCGGCGCTCACCGTGCCGGTTCCGTCTCGCTCGGGGCGTCCTCGCCGATCTCGAGTTCCAGTGTCTGCGAGGCCGATCCGACCAGGACGGCTCGGGACACGGAGCGTGGTGCGCTCGCGTCGACGCAGGTCACCACGTAGCGCCCGGCCGGCGGCAGGGTCATCTCGAAGCGCCCCTCGGAGTCGGTGCGGGCCGAGCCGACCGACTCACCGGACCGTCGCGTGACGAGCACGAGCACGTCCTCGGCCACCGCACCGCACGTGGTGACGGTGCCGGACAGGCTGAGCGGGCCGGACAGCCGTAGCCGACGCTCGCCCGCGTCGTCGGCCAGCTCCATGACGTCCGACTCCGGCCGCCACCCGTCCGCCGAGCAGATGACGACGTAGCGGTCGGCCCCCGGCAGCACCACGGAGAACGAGCCGTCGTGGTCGGCACGGCTCCAGTCGACGTGCTCCCCCTCGAGGGTCAGGATCGTCACGACGCCCCCGCGCACCGGGCGGTCCTCGGCGCCGGTGATGACACCGCGCACGACGACCTCGTTGGTCCGGCCGGCGGCCTTGAGCTCGTCGCGGACGGTGTCCGCGACGGGCGCGCCCTGAGCCGCGGCACCAGGTGTCACGGGCGCGGTGCTGGGCAGCCGCGAGGGGATCGCCACGGCGACGGCGGCCGAGGCGAGCGCGGCGAGGGCGGCGAACCAGTAGATGTGCTGGAAGGCGTCCAGCCGGGGCAGCGCGACGCCGCCGATCGTCACCGTCGAGGCCGCGAGCAGCGCCGCCACGGTGGCGCTGCTGGTGGAGGTGCCGATGGCCCGCAGGAGCGTGTTGAGGCCGTTGGCCGACGCGGTCTCGGTGATCGGCACCGAGCGCATGATCAGGGTGGGCATCGCGGCGTAGGCGATGGCGGTGCCGATCGACACGATCGTGGCGCCGAGGATGATCTGCCAGATCGCGTCGGTGAGGAAGACCCGCGCGACGTAGCCGCCGGCGATCACCAACGCCCCGGTGATCAGCGTGCTGCGCGCTCCCCACCGCCGGGTGATCGTCGCCGAGACCGGCGCGAACGCCACCATGGACAGGCCACCGGGCAGCATCGCCAACCCGGCGGCCACCACGGACAGGCCGAAGCCGTAGCCGGTGGCCTCGGGCATCTGCAGCTGCTGGGTGGTGGACAGCATGTTGCCGAACATGGCGAACCCGATGAGGACCGAGGCGACGTTCGTCAGCAGCACCGGACGCCGCACGGACGTCCGCAGGTCGACCAGCGGGGCACCGCGGCCCAGCTCCCACGGGGCCCAGGCGGCGAGGACCACGGCGGCCAGGACGAACAGGCCGAGGGTCCGCTCGCTCGTCCATCCCCACTCGCCGCCCTTGGTGATGGCCAGGAGCAGCGCAGTCAGGGCGATCGACAGGAGGATGGCTCCGCCGTAGTCGAACCGGCCGCGGGTGCGCACGTCGGACTCGGGGATCACCAGCACCACGGCCGCGAGCATGATCGACCCGAAGATGGCGGACAGCCAGAACAGCCAGTGCCAGGACAGGTGCTCGGTGATGACCCCGGCCAGCGGCATGCCGATCGCGCCGCCGATGCCGAGGGTGGCACTCATCAGCGCCACCGCCGAACCGATCCGGTCGTGCGGCAGCTCGTCGCGCATGATGCTGATGCCGACGGGGATGAGGGCCGCGCCCAGGCCCTGTAACCCGCGCCCGAGCACGACCGGGAGCAGGCTCGCCGACAGCGCCGCCGTCACCGAGCCGAGGACGACCGCGACCAGGCAGACGATCATCATCAGCCGTTTGCCGAACATGTCCGCCAACCGGGCGACGATCGGCGTCCCGACCGCGCTGGTCAGCAGCGTCACGGTGACCAGCCAGGACGCGTTCTCCGGCGAGGTGTGCAGGATCGAGGGGAAGTCGGGCAGCAGGGGCACGACCAGGGTCTGCTGCAGCGCCACGACGGTGCCACAGGTGCACAGGACGGCGATCACCCACGACGTGGGTCGGCGGGTGCTGGGGCTTCCTTCGGCGGGGCGGGCCGTGACGGCGGGGGCGCTCAACGGGATCCTTCTCGAGCTGGCTGGCGGGCAGCGCGGTGAACGACCGTTCACCGCGCTGGGCCAGTCAACCACCACTCGCGCGGCCCGCCAAGTCGCGCCGCCCGCATCGAGGGTGTCGCGTCCCGACCGTGGACGGGCCGGTGATCCTCGGCGGTCGGAGCCCCTCCCCGAGAGGGTGCACCGAGCCGGGCGGACTACGGTTTTCGGTGTGCAGCGCTCCTCTCCCCCCGGTCACGGGTCGACCCCGGCGGTGTGGACGGCCCTGCTGGACGCCGTGCTCATCGTGGTCTTCGCCGCTCTCGGGCGAGCCAGCCACGAGGAGGGTGGGGCGTTGGTGGGCGCCATCGGCACCGCGGCACCGTTCCTCGCGGGCGCGGCGGTCGGGTGGATCGGCGTGCTGATGGCGCGCCGTCGGCCGCCGCTCTCGGTGGTGGACGGCATACCCGTGTGGTGGTGCGCCGTCCTCGTGGGCATGCTGCTGCGCCAGGCGACCGGGCAGGGCACCGCGACCAGCTTCGTCGTGGTGGCGACGGTGGTGCTCGGCGGGTTCCTGCTGGGCTGGCGTGTCGTCGGCGCCGTGCTGGCGCGGCGCACCCGGCACGCGGGAACACACGCCACGAGGACGCCTCGATGAGCAGGCTGCGGCACCGGTGGTTCGAGGCCGTGCTCTTCGACCTCGACGGCACCCTGATCGACTCGACGCCGGCCATCCTGCGGTGCTGGCTGCGCTGGGCGAAGGAGGAGGGGATCGACCCGGAGCGGCTGGAGCACGCCCACGGGGTGCCGGCCGAGCAGATCGTGGCCCGGTTGGTGCCACCGGCCCGCCGCCCGGCGGCGCTGCAGCGGATCACTGCCCTCGAGATCGCCGACACGGACGACATCACCGCGCTCCCCGGTGCCCACGAGGCCCTGGCCGCGCTCCCTCGTGACCGGGCCGCGATCGCCACCAGTTGCACGCGGGACCTCGGCGAGGCGCGGCTGGCCGCGTCCGGGCTCCCGCGGCCCGAGGTCGTCGTGACCTTCGACGACGTGATGGCGGGCAAGCCGGCACCGGATCCCTTCCTGCGGGCGGCGGAGCTGCTCGGGGTGGACCCGCACGCGTGCCTCGTCGTCGAGGACGCCCCTTCCGGCGTCGCGGCCGCTCGAGCCGCCGGGTGCGCCGTCCTCACCGTCACGACCACGACGGCAGGCGACCGGCTCGACGCCGACCTCGTGGTGCCCGACCTGGCGGCGGTGCAGTGGCTCGTGGGTGACGACGGCATCGGCGTGAGGCCCTCGACGACCCACGACGCACCGTCGAGCACGGCCGCCCGGCCGTCCGCGCGAGAGTGACGAGCGCGACAGTGCAGTAGCCTCGGACCACCGCCGCCCGACCCCGAGAGGAACCGCAGCCGTGCCCGAGGCCGACCCGCAGACCTCCGTCCCCCTGGAGGAGTGGGAGGACCTCGACGAGCTGTGCCCGAGGTGGGCGGCGCTGGCGGCCACGACGACCCTCGCCGGGTTCTCCGACTCCTACTGGGCGGACGAGGACGGCTGGCACCACCAGGACGGGAGCGAGAGCGTCGTCCACGTCATGCTCCTCGGGGGCGGCCGGGCGGTGATGTGCGGCACCGACGAGGAGCTGAGCGCCACCGCCGGTTCGGAGGAACCGGTCGACGTGCTGGCGGACGCGCCCGCGTGGGTCCGCGACCTGCTGGACCCGTGGCCGGACGAACTGGGCACCGACCGACCCGGTTTCGTCTACTGGCTGGACGACGACGTCTGGCAGCGGGTCCCCTACCCGGGCGACCCCGACGAGCCCGTCACCGACGGTGCCAGCGCGGTCGGCCGGTTCATGTTCGACGACGACCAAGCCGCCCAAGAGGTGCTCGACTGGGCCACGCCGTGGGTCTGGGACGCCGCCGGAGTCGAGTGGGAGGGCGACGAGCCCGAGCTGGTCGCCGCCGCGCACACCCTGATCGACGACCTGCGCGAACCCGACGACGAGCGGCAGGCGCTGTCCGCGTTCCTGGGCGTCCTGGCACCGGGCGGCGTCACGGCCGACCTGGATGCGGCCGCCGCGGCCGCCGCGGAGTTCGCCGAGGTGTTGGCGGACGCCGACTGACGCCGGCGGTCAGAGGTACTGGCCGGTGTTGGCCACGTTGTCGATCGAGCGACCGGGCTCGGTGCCGTCCTTCCCGGTGATCAGCGTGCGGATGTAGACGATCCGCTCGCCCTTCTTGCCGGAGATGCGGGCCCAGTCGTCCGGGTTCGTCGTGTTGGGCAGGTCCTCGTTCTCCTTGAACTCGTCCACGCACGAAGCCAGCAGGTGGTCGACCCGGATGCCCTTGGCGCCGGTGGTGAGGAAGTCCTTGATGGCCATCTTCTTGGCGCGGTCGACGATGTTCTGGATCATCGCGCCGGAGTTGAAGTCCTTGAAGTAGAGGACCTCCTTGTCGCCGTCGGCGTAGGTGACCTCGAGGAAGCGGTTCTCGTCGATCTCGGAGTACATCCGCTC
>CAYRLV010000089.1:0-11984 GCA_964425155.1 uncultured Ornithinicoccus sp.
TGCGGCGCGTGGTGCTGCTCTCCGGCCGCGGTGTCGGCGGCCCCGACCGCGAGTTCGAGGTCTACGAGGCCCAGCTCGCGCTGGAGAAGGAGGTCCAGGCGAGTGGGCTGGACTGGACCGTCCTGCGGCCGGCTTGGTTCATGCAGAACTTCAGCGAGGAGTGGCTGCGTGACGACGTCCTGGCGGGGCAGTTGCGGCTGTCGGCAGGTGACGGCGCCGAGGCGTGGATCGACACGGACGACGTCGGCGACGTCGCCTTCGAGTCCTTGCGCAACGACCGCCACGTCGGCCAGACCCATACCCTGAGCGGCCCACGCATCCTGACGCTGGCGCAGGTCGCGGCCGAGCTGACCGAGGCGACCGGCCGCCCCGTCGACTATCTGCCGTTGCCGCCCGACGAGCACGTTGCCGAGATGGTCGGTGCGGGTGTCCCTCGTGAAGAGGCCGAGGCGCTGCGTGACCTGTTCGCCGTGATCCGCAACCACCGCTCCGAGTACGTCTCCGAGGGCGTGGCTCGGATCCTGGGGCGCGAGCCTCGCGACTTCACCCACTGGGCCCACGCCACCGCGGCCCGCGGGACGTGGAACGCCTAGCCGGGGCCCAGGTCATGCCGCAGAGGGAAAAGCCTCGACGGGATCGTCCGCCATATGTCAAAATTGACATATGACCGGCCGGGCGATGCACCGTCGACTGGCACGGCTCGGGCAGGGTCCGCTGGAGTATCTCGACAGCGGCGGGCCGGGACCGGTCCTGGTGCTCCTTCACGGCGCACTGATGGATGAGGGCCTGTGGGACGAGGTCCGGCAGCGACTGCCTTCGACCTGGCGCCTCGTGGTTCCCGTCCTGCCCATGGGCGCGCACCGTCGACCGATGCCCGAGGCCGACGTCACGCCGCGGGGACAGGCCCGGCTGGTCGTCGACCTGCTGGACGCACTCGACCTGCGTGAGGTCATCCTGGTCGGCAACGACACCGGCGGCGCCGTCGGCCAGCTCGTGGCGGCGGCGCACCCGCAGCGGCTCACGGCCCTGGTGCTGGTGTCGTGCGATGCCTTCGACAACTTCCCGCCCGGCCTTCCGGGGCGGACGATGGCGCTGGCCAGCGCCGTTCCCGGCGGCCTGTGGCTGGCGATGCAGTCCTTGCGGCTGCCCGCACTGCGGCGACTGCCGATGACATTCGGATGGATGACGATTCGACCGATCGACGAGGTGATCTTCCGGCGCTGGTTGAACGCCTACACGAGCCGGCGAGCGGTGCGCCGAGACCTGCGCCGGATGATGCGTGGCGTCGACAGGGACCAACTGGTTCGCGCTGCCGAGCAGCTGCGCACGTTCCCGAGCCCGTGCCTGGTCGTCTGGGCCGACCAGGACCGGGTGATGCCACGCGAGCACGCGGAGCGCCTCGCCTCCCTCCTGCCTCGAGCCCATCTCGAGCTGGTGGCGGACAGCTACACCCTGGTGCCGCTCGACCAACCCGCCCGGCTCGCCGGTCTGATCGAGCGGTTCGTGCTCGCCGTCCATGCCGGCGAAACGGATCTCGCCGCAGCGATGGCGAGGCGGCCACCCCCGCATGGTCCACACGCCGACGAACGGAACACCCGATGACACCCACACCCGATCCCACGACGAGTCCCTCCGTCTCCCGCCGGGCGGTGCTCGGCGGCGTGGCCGCCGCGAGCACGGTGGCGGTCCTGCACCCGCCGCCCGCCCTGGCAGGACCTCCCCGGTCCGCCCGCACGACGGAGATCGTGGACTGGATCGACCGGACCGCGCGCCCCCTGCGTGGCACCGACCCGGCGCTGCCGTGGCAGGACCTGCACCCGTTGGGACGGATCGCGGGCCGGGCCAGCATCCTGGGGCTGGGCGAGTCCGCCCACGGGACCGACGACCAGTTCGTGCTCAAACACCGGATCACCCGCTACCTCGTGGAGTGTCACGGCTTCCGGACCCTCGCCTGGGAAGAGGCGTGGGGTTCCGGGGTCGCGATCGACCGCTACGTCTGCGGCGGACCCGGCGACCCGTCCCGGATCGTCGCCGACGCCGGCTTCAACCTGCAGAACGCAGCGATGCTCGAACTGATGGACTGGCTGCGACACCACAACCTGCGTCGAGCACCCCGGCGCCGAGTCCGGTTCCTCGGTGCAGACGTCGTCCAGCTCCGGGAGGTGCAGTTCACCGAGCTCGAGCAACACGTCGCGGCCGTGGATCCGGCTCGCACACCGGCGCTGCTGCGCCACTTGGAACCGTTGCGGATCCAGGACAACCCGGGCTTCCACATCTACTGGTACCGCCAGCTGAGTCCGGCTGTGCAGCAGGAGCTCATCGGCCACGCCCGGGCGGTGAACGACATCGTGCGACGGCTCCCGCGCCGCCCCTCGCCGGTCTCGGTGCAGGACGCCGCGCTGCACGCCCTGACCCTGCTCGGCTTCTACGAGTCCTACACGGCCGACGGGGAACGCACCGACACCCGCGACGCCTATATCGCCGAGATCCTGCGCCGTTGGCGCCGTACCCACCGGGACCCGATCATCTACAGCGCCGCCAATGCACACACGGCCGCGGCCCCGACGCAACTGGTCTCGTTCCCGCCGGACCCACCCACCACCCGGGCACTCGTCGGCGGGAGGCTCCGGGCCACCTACGGTCACGACTACGTCAGCATCGGAATCACCTTCGACCACGGGGCCATCCGTGCCGGCTGGGACACCGGCCGACCGCGCGTCTTCCCGGTGCCGGTACCGCCGAAGAACTTCGTGGACCACGTTCTGGGGCAGGTGTCCCGTGGCGAGTACCTCCTCGGCCTGCAGGGCTGTCACCGCGGGGCGGTCGGCCGATGGCTGGACCACCGCGGCAAGTTGCGGGTCATCGGTGGCGCCGGCTACGACCCCTCCCACGACCGCGCCTACTCCATGACGCTCGACCCCTGGGGCCCCGCCTTCGACGCGCTCGTGCACCTCGACACGGTGCGGGCCAGCCGGTTGCCATGATCACCGCAGTCGAGGCCACCCGGCGGGTGGGGTCGGCATGGCCGGTGCTGGCGGGTCTCGCCTCCGCCCCCGTGCTGGCGCTGGCCGGCCTCCTCGACGAGGTCAGCGCCGGTGTCGTCGTGGCCGCGGCGCTCTACCTGGCCTGGGGACTGTCCGGCCTGACCCCGGCAAACCTGCGGTGGCGTCTCGCGCAAGGAGCCGCTCTGGTGGTGTTCGGAGCGCTGAACGCGGTGGCGCTCCCCGGCGGCGAACCGGCCAGCCGGTACCTCCTGGCCGCGGGGTGGCTCGGTCACGCGGCCTGGGACGTGCTGCACCTCAAGGCCCACCGGGTCGTCCCCCGGTGGTGGGCGCAGTGGTGCGTCGTCATCGACGTCATCCTGGCGGCCGTCCTCGTGGCCGCCCCCGATTCGCTGGAACTCGTCTGAGGAGCCCTCATGCCCACCGCCGAGCTCGACCCGCTGGCCGCCTTCGTCGACTCCCTCCCACCGCGATCACGCCGACGGCGATGAGTGTGCCGGTGGGTCCGGGTCAACACCTGTGACGAGCAGGCTCGAGGAGAAGGAGTTCCACCATGTCCGATCACCTCACCACGTCCCTCGGTGACACCGTCGGGTACGACCGCAGGGGCGAGGGGCCCGCGGTTCTCTTCGTCGCCGGGGCCGGGCCGTTCCGCGCGATGGATCCCCAGACCACCGAGACCGCCGAGATCCTGGCGGATCGAGGGTTCACCACCGTCGTCCACGATCGCGTGGGCCGCGCCGAGAGTTTCCGGGAGGGTCGGGTGGACCTGTCCGACGAGCTCGCGGCGGTGGCTGCGTTGATCGAGGCCGCGGGAGGCCGGGCAGTGCTCTGCGGGCACTCCTCCGGCTGCGCCATCGCGCTCCGCGCGGCGGCCGAGGGGTTGCCGGTCGACGGGCTGGTCCTGTTCGAGGCTCCGCTCGCACCACGCAGACCATGGGTGGCCGAGTGGTGCGCGGAGCTGTACCGGCTGCTCGACGCGGACGACCGGCCCGGTGCCGTCGAGCACTACATGAAGGACATCCCCCTCGACGTGCTCGAGGGGCTGCGGCGCTCGCCGTTGTGGGCTCCGTTCGTGGCCCACGCCGAGAGTCTGCGCGCCGACGCCCAGGCCCTGGAGTGGGCCATGTCCGCTCCGCACGGCGACCTCTTCGGCGCCCTGGACGTGCCCACCATGCTCGTCGTCGGCGAGGAGACCTTCGACGAGATGCCCGCGGCGGCCGCGTCCCTCGCCGCCGCCCTTCCACGCGCGACCCGGACCGAGGTCGCCGGAGCCCAGCACACGTGGGAACCGAAACCCATGGCCGACCTGCTGGCCGAGTTCCTCACTGACCGGTAGCGATGGTCCGCAACAGCCGTGGCCAGCGACCGCGGCGGCCTCGCGTCAGGACGTGCGAACTCGAGGACGGCGCCTCAGCGACGGTGACTCCTGGCACGTCGACCTGGTGGCCAGGCATCATGACTCCCCGCTCCAGCACCGGGGGCCACGGGGATGGTCGGGTCGGGATAGAACCGCCTCCGGGCCCACAAGGCGACGTAGACGAGGGCGACCAGCACGGGAACCTCGATCAGCGGGCCGACGACCCCGGCGAGGGCTTGGCCGGAGGTGACACCGAACACGCTGATCGCCACGGCGATGGCCAGCTCGAAGTTGTTGCCGGCGGCCGTGAACGCCAGCGTCGCGGTCCGGGGGTACGGCAGGCCCAGGGCGCGGCCGAGGGCGAAGCCCGCGGTCCACATGATCGCGAAGTAGGCCAGCAGGGGCAGCGCGATCCTGGCGATGTCGCCGGGCCGGCGCGTGATGGTGTCGCCCTGCAGGGCGAACAGCACGACAATGGTGAACAGCAGCCCGACCAGCGCCAGGGGGCTGATACGCGGAAGCAGGCGTCGTTCATACCACTCGCGTCCGCGCGTCCGTTCGGCGAGAGTGCGCGTGGTGAATCCGGCGAGCAGGGGCACGCCGAGGAAGATCGCGACGCTGACCGCGATCGTTCCTGCCGGCACCTCGAGGCCGGCCGTGGGTAGGCCGAGCCAACCGGGCAGGACCTGCAGGTAGAACCACCCCAGGCCGGCGAAGGCGAGGATCTGGAACAGCGAGTTCAGGGCGACGAGCACGGCGGCGGCCTCGCGGTCCCCGCCGGACAGGTCGGTCCAGATCAGGACCATGGCGATGCAGCGGGCCAGTCCGACGATGATCAGCCCCGTGCGGTATGCGGGCTGGTCGCCCAGCAGCAGCCAGGCGAGCGCGAACATCACCGCGGGCCCGGCCAGCCAGTTGAGTGCCAGCGACGCGAGCAGCAGCCGGGTGTCGCTGGTGACCCGGTGGAGCTGGCCGTAACGGACCTTGGCCAGCACGGGGTACATCATCACCAGCAGTCCGATGAAGATCGGCGCCGAGACGCCGGTGGTGACGTGCGCGCTGTCCAGCACGTCGGCGATGCCGGGCACCAGCCGCCCCAGGGCGAGGCCGAGGGCCATCGCGGCCAGGATCCATACCGGCAGGAACCGATCCAGCCGGGACAGCCGTGCCACGACGGGGGCTTCCACCCCCCGAGGTCCCGGGGCACTGGTCACGGTCTCGCTCAAGCCGGCACTCCGGCGGCGGTCAGCAGTTGGGACAGCGCCTGCAGCGCCTCCGGCCGAGTCCGGTAGTACACCCAGGTGCCGCGCCGTTCCCGCTCCACCAGTCCCGCGTCGTGCAACACCTTCAGGTGGTGCGAAATGGTCGGCTGGGACAGGTCGAACGCCGGCGTCAGGTCGCACACGCACGCCTCTCCGCCGGCGTGCGAGGCGATCAGCGACGTCAGTCGCAACCGGACCGGATCGGCCAGCGCCTTGAGCAGCGGTGCGATGGTCTCCGACTGCTCCGCCGACAGGGGCTCGCTCGTCAACGGTGAGCAGCACAGGCTGAGCGGTTCGGACGCCGACGGCAGTGACTTTGACATGTCTCTATATTGACAATTGTTGATCCAAAGGTGCAAGGTCGGAGACGTCATACATAGACAGAATTCGATATGAGGAGTGGTCATGTCCCGCATCCAGCTCGCGCTCAACGTCTCCGACCTGCAGGCAGCCGTGACGTTCTACTCGAAGCTGTTCGACGCCGAGCCCGCCAAGCTGCGGCCGGGGTACGCCAACTTCGCCATCGCCGAGCCTCCCCTCAAACTCGTCCTGGTGGAGAACGCCGGCGAAGGAGGCACCGTGAACCACCTCGGTGTGGAGGTGGAGTCCACGCAACAGGTCGACGCCCAGCAGGCCCGCCTGACCGACGAAGGCTTTTTCGCCGACGAGGAACGCGGCACTACCTGTTGCTACGCCACCCAGGACAAGTTCTGGGTCAGCGGCCCGGACGGAGAGCGCTGGGAGCACTACGCGGTGCTGGCCGACAGCGCCACCTGGGGCGAGAACCGGACCGAGGGGAGCGACACGGAGACGGTGTCAGGGGCCGCCTGCTGCGCCAGCTGATCCCCCGGGATGCACCCGTGGCCGATCGATGTCGGATCGGCCACGGGTAGCCTCCAGATGAGTGATCCGTGTGCGCCGAAGCCGCTGTCGGTCACTGTGCCGCACGACACTCCGACCGCTTGGGAGCGTTGACGTGGAGTTCTTCTGCTACCACCGTGACCGGCCAGGTTCCTTGGCGCTCCGGTACGAGCTGCTGGAGGATCACTGGTCCTACATGGACCGCTACGGGTCCCGGATGATTGCTCGCGGTCCGACCGTGGCCGACGACGGCGAGACCCTGACGGGCAGCGTCCACATCCTCGACCTGCCGGACCCCGACGCCGCTCGTTCGTTCGCCTTCGACGAGCCCGGCTACCAGGCGGGTGTCTACCGCGACGTGTTGCTTCGTCGGTGGCGCAACGACCTGGGACGTTCGATGTGGGAATTTCCCGGCGGTCGCACGGAAGGCGACCGCTTCTTGGTGCTCGGCCTCGGCGCGAGACCGGCCGAGGACCTCGAGGTGCCGAGAGATCAGGACGAGTTGATCGCGTACGGGCCGCTGCTCTCCGACGACGGCACCGGCTGGCTCGGCACGGCAGTCCTGCTCCGGGCCCCGGACACGGCGACGGCCCGCGGTGTCCTCACCCCCAGCCGGTACGCCGCCATCGAGGTGCATCACTGGCAGTTCGGCGGCAGGCCGACCTGACCGCACCGCTCGACTGCACCGGTATGCGGAGACTCACCTGTGCTGTCGTCGGCTGCCCGCGTGCCAGTCCTCCTGCTTGCCGATGGCGTCGGCCGGCACCCCGAGCCCCACCAGTTGCGGTTGCTCCCGCAGGCTGCGCTTCAACTCGGCGAATCCCGGGAACTGGGCCAACCCCAAGACGTGGTCCCAGAGCTCGCCGGCCCGACCCGGCTCGGGAAGTCGGCTGATCACGGGTCCGAAGAAGGCGACTCCGTCCGGAGGGTCGAAGTGGATGATGGGGGTGCCCACGTCCTTGCCGGTCTGGCGGAGCGCCTCCTCGCCGTCCGCACCGATCTCCTCGTCCCAGGACTCGTCATCCAGAGCGTCGGCCAGTCCGGCGGGGAGCCCGGCCTCGCGCAGGATCGGCTCGACGAACTCCCGGGTGCCGCGCCGCTCCCGCGGTTCCTTCTCGCCGGCGACGTCGTCGGGCGGGGTGTCGAAGATGTGGGCCCCGTAGGCGGCCTGGAGCCGGTCCACCGCCTCCGGGCCGATCTCAGCCCGTGCCCTGGCGGCCACCCGCAACAGCCGCAGGCCGGCGGTGTGCCCGGCTTCGTACTCCGGCGGGAAGTGGGCGTCGTAGTCGATGTGGGAGTTGATCAGCCGCAGCGAGATGAATCGCCAGTCCACGGTGAGGCCTCGTTCCTCCTGCACCATCCGGATCCACTTGCTGGTGAGCCAGCAGAACGGGCACACGGGGTCGAAGTAGAAGCGGATGTCAGAGGAGCTCATCACTCCACGGTAGTCCGCGTGCGTTCCGGTGACGTCTGTACCCGGCACCCGAGGACCGCCCGCTGGTCGCTCCAGGACGGCCAGTCTCAGCGAATCCTGCTGTGTTTCCTACACGTCGGGCCGCAGTTCGAAGTCCCACGCGACGACGGCGGGCTGGCCTGCCTTCGCGGCGTTGGCGGCGTCGGGCACCCACGGGTGCAGCTCCCAGATGTCCGGCGGCCCAGGGGTCAGCGGCTGCGGTGCCTCGTCGGGGCCGACGGTGTGGTCGTCGCGGTAGCTCTCCTCACAGGAGCGGACCAGGTAGCCGTGGGGGAGCGCGGCGCGCAAGTAGTCGCCGAGGCCGTGGCTGTACCCGGCGATGTGGCCCACCCGGCCGTCGGCCGACTCCTTGATGAGCGGGTAACGGGACGAACCGGTGAAGTGGCCGCGCGTGTCGAGGAGGAGCAGGTGACCACCGGGCCGCATCACTCGCGCGACCTCGGCGAAGAAGGGGCGAAGGTCGCTCACGTGGGCCAGTGCCAAGCTGCACACCGCGTGGTCGATCGCGTCGTCAGGCAGCGGCAGGTTGGTGAGGTCACCCACGAGGAAGCGGGCCTCGGGCACGGCGGTCCGGGCTCGGGACAGCATGGCTGTGGAGATGTCGACGCCCACCACGTCATGGCCGCGGGCGACGAGCTGCTGGGCCAGCGCGCCGGTGCCGCACGCGGCGTCGAGGGAGCGCCCCGGGGGCAGGCGATCGAGCATCGGCAGGAGCACGTCGTCGCGCATCGGGAAGCAGCCGTTGTCCTCGCCGTCGTAGTTCGCTGCCCAGCCGTCGTAGCCATCCTTGACCGTCAGCGGAGGGACGTCGACGCCCGGCCCCAGGCCGGCGGCACGGTCGAGCAGCCCTCGGATCTCGGCGATTCGAGCCTCGGTGAAGGCTCGGTCGTACTCCCCGGCGAAGGCACGCATGAGGGCGACGCCCTCGAGACCCAGCAGATAGGCCAACGGGTGTTGGTGGATGACCTGATGGGACGACTCGACGGACATGGAGCCAGCCTGCCAACGCCCTCGAGGGGCGAACAACCCGATAACGACGACGTCTCCCTCCTGTACCTGCCTTCTCAGCCCCGTTGGGGCCGATAGACCTGCACGACGACTCCACTGGGGAACGGCGTCGTCTCGACGTGCCGGAGCTGTCGTGCCTCCGGCAGCTGGTCGAACAGCCCCTGCCCACGACCGAGTGCCAGGGGCTTGACCAGCAGCCGGTACTCGTCGATCAGGTCCGCGGCCGCCAGCGCGCCGGCCAACCCGGCACCTCCCCAAACGATGACGTCCGGTCCGGGTTGTGCCTTGATGTCGGCGATCTCCTGCGCCAGATCGCCGCGTGCCACCCGGGTTTCACGCCAGGAAGCGTGGTGATCACGCAGTGTCTTGGAGAAGACGACCTTGGGGATGTCGTTCATCGGGGCTGCGTAGTCATCGTCCGACTGCGGCCAGTAGGACGACATCTCCTGGTAGGTGACGCGACCCATGAGGTGCGCGCCGGCTCTGCTGATGTGGTCCAACTTCCACTGCTTCAGTTCTGGGCCCTCCGGAGGCACGATCCCTGGGTGACCACGGTCGCTCCCGACGAACCCGTCAAGCGATATCGACATGTACAAGATGACGTCTCGCATGACACCTTCCTCTCGATGCTGTTGTCGCCCTGTCTGCCTTGTCGCTCAGCTGGCTGTTCTCGACGTGTCGTGCGCGGCGCGGTAGGCGATGCTCGAGACGCCGGCCAGCCAGGCCCAGGTCGCCAGCACGGTGATCCAGATCAGGCCGACACCGCCCGGCCTCGACGACAGGGCACCGCCGACGAGGAAGGCCACGATGATCACCACGCCCGCGATTCTGGACCAGCGCGCCGCACCCGGTCGCCGGCGAGCAAGCCAGGGTCGTGCGATGACGGCTGCCACCCCCACGCTGAGGAAGCCGATGGCGCCGAACACGAAGTGCAGGATTCCGTGCGTGGAGAATTCGCCACCGCCTGCGCCGGGAGGGAAACTCTCCGTCGCGTCGGGTGGGAACAGTGCGCTGAGCACGAGACACAGTCCGTATGCCGTCACCAGGGCCGCGGCCGTGCGTGGCCACTGCGACGTGCGCACCAGCCCGATGGACGCCACGACTGCCATCACGCCGGAGAGCACGAGGTTCAGCCACTGCATCCAGCCCAGGTCTCCGATCAGCAACAGACTCAACGCATCTCGGGTGAGGTCAAAGCCGGGTCGGGTGAGTGCGAGGATGAGGCCGACGGTGAGGTAGAAGGGACCGGCGATCACGCCCCACGCCAGCATCGAGCGGGTGATCGACTCGCCACGGTCACATCCGTCCGTGGCCGCTGGTGCCGTCATGTCCTGTGCCAGGTCTTTCGTCATGTCCTGCTCCAGTCCTGTTGAAGGGATTCCTGCACAGTGACACCGCGTCAGAAGCGGTGGCGGCCCGCGCCGACCGGCAGGTCCGGAATTCTGGGTCACCTGTCCGGACTGACATCCTTGTCCGGGCCGATACCCGTGGCGAGAGCCGTGCGTCAGTCTCGGCGAGAGGGCGAGCGCGACGCTCCGGTCAGCGGGGTGAGGTCCAACCTGCCGGCTGCGGCGAGCACCCGCATCGATCCCAGCGTGACCATCACGTTGGGTTCGCCCGCACCGCCCCAGTCGACGACCTCGGGCGTGATCCTGCTGGGTGCCGGACGCCACCACTGCGCGTCGGCGTCCCATCGCCCGTCGGCGCGACGCTGGTGCTCGAGGAGATCCAGCGCGTCGGCCGCGCGCGGGTCGGTGAGCTTGCCCACGCTCGCGATGAGGCGCAGGGCCGACAGCACGTCGTAGTGCCAGTACGACGGGTAGGGAGTCGACAGCCACCGACGGTTGATCGCCGGGCCGGTTCCCCCGCGCCGGAACACGCGATGGTCCAGGAACAGCTCCACCGTCCGGTCTGCGGCCTCACGGGCACCCGGATGTCCTGTGACCGCGGCGAATTCGTGCAACCCCCACGCCGTGCGCAGGGACTCGTGGAACGAGGACCGGTGCCCGTCGGCCCGGTTGTCGCAGTTCCAGCCGCCGTCCGGCCACTGCCACGAGATGATCGCGTCCGCGAGCCGTTCGGTGCGCTCGTCATCCGCGAGTCCGAGCCGGGTGCAGGCGCCCAGGGCGTTGCCGTGGATGCTGGCATGCGCCCGGGCCAGCCCGTCGACCACCCGGGGTGGATGCCTCAGCTGCCGGGTGATCCAGGCCAGGACGTGCTCGGCGAGCGCCGCGACCCGGGGGTCGCCCTGGGGCACCTCGAGCTCGGCGAGGGACACGAGGCGCCAGTGAGCCCCGGTCCACTTGCGGTAAGGATCTCCACCGAACCCTCCGTCCTCGTGCTGCCCGGCAAGCAGTGCCGACACCCACGACCCTGTGGTGGCCTCCGCGTCCGTCGTCACGCCCTGGCCGAGCAACGCACGGCGTGCCAGCCGCCGTACCGCCGGCTCCGGCCAGGCGAGGAGCCACTCCAGCGCGCTTGCTGTCGCCTCGTCCACCCCACCAGCATGCCAAGCGAGCGGCCGTGGCGTGCCCGCGTGGGCGCACGGGACGAACGGCGACGCACGCTCCGGCCTGAGCGAGAATCCCGAGGGGGCGTGTCGCGCTCGACCACCGTCGAGCAAGGAACGGGTACGACGCACGCCGACCGGATCCGCGACATCGCTGCGGACCTGACGCGCTCGAGTTCCGTCGCCAGGCCAACGAGCGGAGAGCCGTCGGTGGGCCCGACGGTCGAGGAGAGGTTCCGGATCACCATTCCTTCCGTCGACATCGGCTCGGGCGAGAACCTCAGCCTGATCACCGCGGGCTCGACCGCTTCGACAGCCGGCCTCCTGGTCGCCTACGGCAACCGGGAGAGTGGGTGCGTGCAGCAGCCGGGCAGCAGTGACTGGACCGTGTGGACCCCTGCGTGGGACGACGCGAACTGACGCCTCCGCGCACGGCCGCAGCGGCTAGTCGTTCTTGCGCCGGATGTCGGTCCAGCCCGTCCAGCCGCGCTCCTCGAGCAGCTCGAGC
>CAYRLV010000090.1:0-5768 GCA_964425155.1 uncultured Ornithinicoccus sp.
GTGAGCAGCCGGGCGAGGAGCGGTGCGGCGAGCAGCATCACGAGCACCCGGGTGACCTGCGTGGCGAGGATGAAGGCCAGGTCGGAGCCGGACGAGATCGCGGTGGCCAGCACCGCATACAGACCGCCGGGGGTGGTGGCCAGGTAGGCGTCGAGGGCCGTCGTGTCCGTGGTCGCGGTGAGCACCCAGCCCAGTCCGCCGCACGCGACGACGACCGCGAGGATCAGTCCGACAGCGGTGGGGAGCAGCGAGGCGATGCTGCGCAGACTCGCGCGGGTGAAGCGCAGGCCGACCTGCAGGCCGATGAGCAGGTAGGCCAGCTCCTGCAGGGGTGGGGGGACCGTGGGGTCGGGCAGGACACCGGCCCCGGTCAGCACGGTGGCGATGACCAGCGGGCCGAGCAGCGGCCCGGCCGGCACGTGCAGCAGGCGGGCGACCGGCAGCCCGATGCCCACCGCGAGGGCGACCAGCAGCAGACCCGCCCACAGCGGTCCGTGCTCCTGCGCGGGTGCATCGGAGTGACCCGACGTGGAGCCGCCGAGTGCGGCCGCCGCGACCGGCATCGCGAGAAGCACCAGCAGGACCCGGAGGTACTGCACGACGGCCACGACGCGCTCGTCGGCACCCAGCGAGCGGGCGATCCCGCTGATCCCCGACGCGCCACCGGCCACCAGGGCGAAGGCGCCGGTGACCCTGGTGACCTCTGGGCGCTGTGCCATCAACCGCCCGGCGAGCACGCTGATCAGCAGCGTGGAGACGGTGACCGAGAGGATCGGCAGTCGCGCCTCCCACGCGTTGTGCAGGGTCGACGGCGTCACCAGGCTGCCGATGGTGGCACCGATCAGCGCCTGGCCGGCCAGGAACGGCCGCCGCGACAGGGAGGGGGGATGCCGGAGGCTGAGCGCGCAGCACATCGCGCCCAACAACGCCCCGAACAGTGTGGACGACGGCAGCCCGAGCAGACGGAGCAGCAGGATCGCGACCGCCGTGGCGACCAGAACCAGGCACCACCGGAGCCAGTCGCCGGCTCCTCGTCGAGCCGCTCCGGTGCCTGGGTCAGTCGCCACGGAGGGCGACCCTACGCGAGCGCGTGGAATCCCTAGCCATAGAGGACCGGCAGGGCGGGCAGGAAGACGCCGCCGGGCAGGTCGATGTTGCCGTAGAGGTAGGCGACCGCGAGGACGGCGAACGCGACGAGGGTGTAGATCGCGGTTCGCAGTGCACTGAGCCGCGAGACGCGGATCAGGAACAGCGGCAGGTAGACCAACGTGGCGACGGAGAACCCGAGGAGGTAGACCAGGACCACGAACAGCAGCAACCAGCCGAACGCGAGCCCGGTCTGCGCCACTCGCAGATTCCATGCGGGGACGCGACGCTTGCCCTTGCCGACGGCCACGCCCTCGCGTGCCACGAAGAGACCGGTCAGGGCGATGCCCAGCACGGCGATGAAGACCGGCATGAGTCGTGCCCGGGACGAGTAGCCCTGGGCCACGACGAGAGCGACGATGAAGGTGCCCAGGACCAGCGCGCCGAAGACCAACGGCCACAAGGACCCGGCGAGCCCGCCCTCGTCGCCGTCGTCCACGGCCTCGGCGGCACCCGAATCCCCGCCGGTCGACCGGGTGCCCCGTGGGTGGCCGCCCGCCGTGGTGGAGGAACTCCCGCCGGCGGCGTTGACGAGCACCCGCTCGGACGACTCCGGTGCCTGGACCTCCTCCTGCGTTTCCTCCGCCTCCGGCGCGTGCACAGCGTCGCTGCCTGCACGGCGGCGCCGGACCGCCTGGAACAACTTGATCGCCAACGGCGCCAGCAGGATCGCGATCATCACGAGGACGAAGGGCCGCCGGATCCACTCACCCGTGGTGTAGAGGTTGTCGGTGAGGAAGTAGTAGCGCTCCATCGGCACGCTGAGGATGAAGCCGATCAGCAACGGGGCCCGCGGGAAGTCGGCCTCCTTCATGACGTAGCCCATGACGCCGAGGACCAACATGGCCACGATGGCGCCGAACTGGCCGGACTCCGCATACGCGGCGACCAGCATGATGAGCAGCAGACCGGGCGCGAGGTACTGGAACGGCACGAAGCTCAGCTTCGCCAGCGGCTTGGCCAGGAAGAAGCAGACCAGCGATCCCACGACGCTGGCGATCGCGAACGACCACACCACGGTGTACATCACGTCGAGGTGGTTGGTGAGCATCTGCGGCCCGGGCTGGATCCCGTAGGCGAGCAGCGCGCCGAGCAGCAGCGCCGCCGGGGCACCACCCGGGATGCCGAACAGCAGCGTCGGGATGAGGTCACCCGCCTCGACCGAGTTGGCGGCGCTCTCGGCCGCGACCAGGCCGCGAGCATTCCCCTTGCCGAAGGTCTTGCGGTCCTTGCCCTTCGCGGTCGCGGCCGCCTGGCCGTAGGCCATGTAGGTGCCGGCGGTCGCGCCCAGGCCGGGCAGCACGCCGGCCCACATGCCGACCAGGACGCCTCGGAGCATCATCTTCCACTCGCGCAGGGCCTCCCGGGCGCCCTGCAGCCAGCCGCCGCCGATGTCGACCTTCTCCGCGATGGCCGTCTTGCGGGCCACCATGTGCGCGATCTCGGCCAGACCGAACAGCCCGAGGGCCAAGGGGATCAGGCCGACGCCGTCGAGCAGCGAGTCGGCGCCGAAGGAGAACCGGTAGACCGCGGCCGCAGGTGCGGCACCGATCATCCCGATGAGCAATCCGAGGCCGGCCGAGACCAGGCCCTTGAGCATGTTGCCCTTGGACAGCAGCGCCGCCAGGCTGATGCCGAGGATGGTGAGCATGAACAGCTCGGGGGAGCCGAAGGCCAGCACCAGCGGCTCGGCGATCGGGATCGAGAAGGTCAGGCCGACCGCTCCGAGGGCTCCACCGATCATCGACGCCACGAAGCACAGCGACAGCGCTCGCGCGGCTTGCCCACGCCGCGCCATCGCGTTGCCGTCCGGCATGATCACCGCGGCCGAGGCCGAGCCCGGCACCCGCAGCAGGATGGCCGTGATCACGTCGGAGTGGTGCACCACGGCGACCGCGCCGATGAGGATGGGCAGCGACTGGCTCGGGTCCAGCGTGATGACGAAGGGGAGCAGGATGCCGACCGCAGCGGTGCCCCCGAGTCCGGGCAGCACGCCCATGGCCAGACCCGCCGCCACGCCGATCGCGAGCATCAGCAGGGTCCCCGGACTGGCGAATCCGGCAAGCGCGTTGAGCGCAGCGTCGAGCATGGTGGCGTCCTCCGGTCCGTCCTACTGGACGGACGTGTGGTAGTCGTTCTCGAGCATGTCGAAGACGTACTTCTTCACCGAGTCCGAGACCTTGAGGGCCTTGTGCAGGGCCGTGGTCACCTCGGGACCGGACTGCAGCGGGTAGTTGCCCAGGCTGTCCTTGCGCTGCTTCTCGAACTTCTTGTCCTTGCGCAAGGTCGGCACGGCGTCGATGACCTTCTGCCGCACGGACTTCGGGGTCTCGGGGGTGGCCCAGACGCTCTTCTGGAAGGTGAAGCCGGCGGCGAGGAACGCGACGTAGGCGTCGTAGGCGTCGCCGGACGGCTTCGTGCCGTAGAGCATCTTGTAGACCTCCGGCACCGTCGGGAGATCCTTGAAGTTCGGGTCACGCACGACGTTGCCGTCCTCGTCGAGGACGCCGAAGGTCATCAGCGGCACGGCCTTGCCCTTGTCCACCATGGGCTTGACCTGGGTCAGGTAGGCCGACGTCGTCTGGTAGTCGATGTTGGTCTCGCCCCGTTGCAGCGCCAGCCGGGCCGGACCGCGGCCCTCGAAGCCGAACGTCACCTTGGGCTTGAGCTTCAGCACGTTGAATGCCAGCAGCGTGCTCAGGTCGAGACCGGTGGCGCTGATCCCGCCGTAGGACAACGGCTTCGGCGGGTTCTTCAGGTCCTTGACCGAGTTGATGCCGGAGTCCTTGGAGACGTAGATGACGCCACCGGTGCCGGCCACGATGAGGGGCTTGAGCTTGTTGAAGTCGTACTTGACCTGGGGCACGTCCAACAGCCACTGGAACGTCGTGGTGGCCGAGGCGACCAGGAACTGCGAACCGTCGTTGGGGTTCTGCTTGACGAACTGGTTGGTGCCCGTGATGCTCTCGCCCCCCTCACGGTTGACGACCTGGAAGGACGGGTCGCCTTCGACCGAGTTCTGGAGGGCGGGCGCCATGACCCGGGCGAACGTGTCGGTGCCTCCACCCGCGGAGAACGGCACGATCAGCTGAACGCTGTCCGGCAGCTCCGCCGCCGCGTCATCGCGAGTTCCCTTGCAGGCCGACAGGGCCAGGGAGCCGACCACGGCCAGGCCGACGGCAGCGGGGACGGCCTTGCGTCGTCCGATGGACATCATGAGTGAACCTCCGTTGGGGTGACGAGTGCGTCTGGTTGATCGGTGGCCTCACCCGACTGCGGGTTGGCGTCCTGCTCTGTCCCCGAGAGATAGGCGTCCGGCACGATGACATGTCCGTCCATCAGCCGACGGGCCGTCCTGAAGGCCGAGACCGACGGGACCCGCCAGGTGTCGCCGTCCTGCTGCACGTGCGCCGCGAGGGGGAGCACCCCGGCCGGATGGCCGATGTGCACGGTGTCGCCGTCGTGGTGGGCGACGCCGTGGGGGATGGTGCCGGGGATCATCGTGGCCACCGAGGTGCAGATCCCTCCGGTGACGGCAAAACTGCGGTGCAGCCTGCCCATCGACATCATCGAGGCCCGGAGCGTGGTCGCGCTCGCGTCCTGCTGGGTGCCGTCGGTGCGTTCGTAGTCCCGCGGCGCTCCCACGAAGGTGAGCTTGGGCACCGACGGGCTGGTGGCGGTGGACGACGCGGCGTCCGGGCTGATGCCGGCGAGCACGCCGGCGTGCGACCGCACCGCCTCGATCCGGCGCAGCAGCTCGGGGTCGCCGTCGATCCGGTCGGGGGACTCGAGCCCGGTGAGCCCGAAGTCCTCCCAGCGCACGAACACGCACG
Source organism: uncultured Ornithinicoccus sp. (assembly GCA_964425155.1). Classification (GTDB taxonomy): domain Bacteria; phylum Actinomycetota; class Actinomycetes; order Actinomycetales; family Dermatophilaceae; genus Segeticoccus. The sequence continues at coordinate 4,980 of CAYRLV010000090.1, forward strand.
GGTTGGCCGCGTCGACCAGGCTCACCTCGAGGGTGCCGACGCCGGGCACCTCGAGCTTGTCCGTGGGGTTGCCGGTCGGCAGGAGCCGACCCGTGACCGCGCCGCTCGGGTCCTCGTAGTCGAGCCGCAGGGCCGAGCCGCCGCGCGGCACACCCGGCACGAAGAAGTCGCCGGCCGGGTCGAAACGCCCGTCTCGGGTCGGCACGTGCGCCACGATCACCTTGTCGGTGTTGACGTTGAGGAAGCGCACCTGCGTCACGGGGTCGGTGGCCTCGACCAGCCCCTCGTCGACCGCGAACGGCCCCACCGCGGCCGAGATGTTGCCGCAGTTGCCCCGCCGGTCGATGAGGTCGTGGTCGATGGAGACCTGCCCGAAGTGGTAGAGCACGTCGACCCCGCGGTCGCGACCGCTGGAGATCACCGCCACCTTGCTGGTGCTCGAGGTGGCCCCGCCGACCCCGTCGACCTGCCGCCGGTCGGGGTCCGGGCTGCCGTAGGCGGCGAGGATGAACCGGTCCCGCAGCGAGGGGTCCTCGGGCAGGTCGCCCCGGTGGAAGAACAGGGCACGACTGGTGCCACCTCGCATCAGCACCGCGGGGATCCGCACGACACACCTCACTTGCATGCAATTTGGACTCGGACTGCACGCCACCTTCATGCACCCTCGCGTGTGAAGTCAATCGCTACTTTCTTCATGGGGTATGCAGCAGCACTTAACGCGGTGCGCTGCTCGCGGGCCCGTCGAGACCCGCCTCCGGCCGGTCGAGACCCGCCTCCGGCCGGTCGAGA
>CAYRLV010000090.1:5868-11959 GCA_964425155.1 uncultured Ornithinicoccus sp.
GTCGAGACCCGCCTCCGGCCGGTCGAGACCCGCCTCCGGCCGGTCGAGAACGGCCGCGGGCGCGGACTCGCCCGGCACGTGGTCGCCGGTGAAGCCCGCCCCGACCTCCCGCAGCAGTGCGGTCATGGCCCGCTCGGCCGGGGTCTGCGCCCGACCCGTCAGCGAGGCCAGCAGGATGCGCCGCCGGGGCGCCTCGTCGCCCAGCGACAGCACGGTGACGTCGTCGCGCAGGTTGGCCAGGGCCAGCCGCGGTGCCAGCGCCACGCCCAGGCCGACCGCCACCATCGCCTGGGCCTCCTGGTAGTCGTTCGCCTCGAACGCCACCGCCGGCTCGAAGCCCGCCCGGTGGGCCGTCCGCGACAGCACCTCGGCCACCGGGTGCGCGTCGCCTCGGATGACCCAGCTCTCCTGGGCGAGTTCCGCCATACGGACCTCGCGGCGACCGGCGAGCCGGTGCCACGCGGACACCACGACCTCGGTCGGGTCCTGCAGCAGCTCGGTGAGCTCGAGGTCGGGGTGCTCGATGCGCGACCAGGCGTAGTCCCACAGCAGGGTCATCTCGACCCGGCGCCGCTCGAGGTGCTCGAGCAGCTGCTCGAGCCGGGCGCTGAGCACCTTGAGGCTCACCCCGGGGTGGCTCTCGTGGAAGCGGGTCACCGCCACCGGCAGCAGCGACGACGCGACGGTCGGGAAGGTCCCCAACCGCAGCGAGCCGGCCCGCAGCCCGGCGATGTCGTCCAGCTCGCTCTGCAGCGCCGCCAGCTGGTTGTCGATCGACGCCACGTGGCGCACGATCGCGTGGCCGGCATCCGTCAATCGCACGCCACGCGTATGGCGTTCGAGCACCGGCTGCCCCACCTCGGCCTCCAGGCGGCGCACCTGCTGGGAGATCGCGGAGGGGGTGTACTGCAGGTCAGCGGCCGCACCGGTCATCGAGCCCCGGCGCGCGATGGCTGCGAGGACTCGGAGCCGGTTCACGTCCAGGCCCACGTCGCTGCGCTCAGCCCCCGAGGAGGACGGCGATCCTGATCTCGCGGGCCCGGCGCATGTGGGAGCGGGCCAGCCGCTCGGCGGTCTCGGAGTCGCCCGCCTCGATGGCCGCCACCATCTCCTCGTGCTCGGCGATGACCTCCTCGGTGCGACCCGGGTGCGCCAGGGTGGTCTTGGGCAGCCGCCGGACGGCGTGCTCGACCTGGCCGAGGAACCGGTCGAGGTAGGTGTTGCCGGCGCCCTCCCGCAGCGCGCGGTGCCAGTCGCGGTTGAGCTTGGACAGCACGGTCAGGTCGCCCGCGTCGGCGGCCGCCTGCATCTGCGCGCCGATGGAGCGCAGCTGCGCGATGACCTGCTGGTTCTGCCGCCCCGCGGCCAGCCGCGCGGTCAATCCCTCGAGGTTCTCCCGGACCACGTAGAGGGCGAGGATGTCCTCCAGCGAGAGGGGCGCGACGACGGTGCCGTGGTTGGCCGTCTTGACCGCCAGCCCCTCGTCGGCCAGCCGGCGCAGCGCCTCGCGGACGGGGGTGCGGGACACCTTGAACGCGGTCGCCAGCTCGTCCTCGCGCAGCCAGGCGCTCGGCGGCATCACGCCGTCGAGGATCGCCTCGCGCAGGGCGTCGGTGATGCTGTCCGTCGTCCGGCCGCGCAGCACGCCGCCCGGCAGGTACTTCTGCAGCTGCCGGTAGGGCGGGTTGTCGCTGTGGGCCGTGGCGTCCGTCACCCCCGCACCGTACCCTCTTTCGCTTCTGTGCCCAGTGCGGGTACAGTCCGTCGCGCAGATTGCATGCAACGTGGATGCGAACTGTCTCGTCTCCCGAGCGCGCGGCGGAGGGGTATGCCGTGCCCGCGACCCGATCACGCAGGAGGACCTCGTGACCGCGAACCCACCCGCGGCCGGTAGCGCGGCCGGCAGTGCCGGCGGCGCGGCCCGGCCGGCGCTGCGCGTCGCCGTGATCCGCGGGGACGGGATCGGGCCCGAGCTGGTCGACAGCGCGCTCCACGTCCTCAGCGCGGCGACGGCGCGGACCGGCGATCGGATCGAGGTGGCGGAGGAGCCCGGCGGTGCGGAGACGTACCGCGCGACCGGCTCGGCCCTCGCACCGGACGCGCTGTCCCGGCTGCGCCGCGATCACGACGCCGTCCTCAAGGGTCCGGTGGGCCTGCCCGACGTGCGGCGGCCGGACGGCACCGAGGCCGGCCTGCTCGGCGGCATCCTGCGGACCGGACTCGACACCTACGCCAACGTGCGGCCGATCCGGCTGCTGCCGGGCGTGCCGACGCCGGTCCGGCGCGCACCCGGGGAGATCGACTACGTCATCGTCCGCGAGAACACCGAAGGCCTCTACCTGTCCCGAGGCCTCGGCGTGGTAACCCCGACCGCCGTCGCCGACCAGCTGATGGTCACCCGGGCGGGCTGCACCCGGGTGGCACGGTTCGCGTTCGAGCTGGCCAGGTCTCGGGACGGGGCCCCGGCCGACGGCGTCCGGCGGGTCACCTGCGTGGACAAGAGCAACGTCCTGCGCAGCTACGCGTTCTTCCGCGAGATCTTCGACGAGGTGGGGGAGGCCTATCCCGACGTCGAGCGCGACTACCGCTACGCCGACGCCGCCGGTCACGACCTGGTCGTGCACCCCGAGCGCTTCGACGTCGTGCTGACCGAGAACTTCCTGGGCGACCTGCTCAGTGACGTGGGTGCGGCCACCGTCGGGGGGCTGGGCATGTGCCCCTCGGGCAACATCGGTGACGACGCCGCCTACTTCGAGCCGATCCACGGCTCCGCCCCCGGTATCGCCGGGCAGGACCGGGCCAACCCGATCTCGCAGATCCTCTCGACCGCCCTGATGCTGCGCCACTGCGCCCGGCACGAGGCGGCCGGACTGATCGAGGACGCCCTGGTCGCGGCGCTCGAGGCGGGTGACGTCCGGGTGCAGGTGGACGGCACGCCCCGCGACGGCACGCGCCACGTCACCCACGCCGTGATCCAGCACCTAGCGGAGGAGAACCCATGATCGAGGTCATCGTCGTCGGCAGCGGCAACGCCGGATTCGCCGCAGCGCACGCCGCGGCCGAGCGCGGCCGGCAGGTGGTCCTGCTCGAGAAGGCCGACGAGGCACACGCGTTCGGCAACAGCTACTACACCGCCGGCGCGACGCGGATCGCGCACGAGGGACTGCCGGACCTGCTCGAGGTCGTCGACGAGGACGAGCGGCACGCGGTCACCGAGGTCCCCGCATACTCGCCGGAGGAGTATGCCGCGGACCTGGCCAAGGTGACCGGCGGACGCAACGACCCGGCGCTGACCGAGGTTCTGGTGCACGAGTCCGGGCCGACCCTGCGCTGGCTGCACGCGCTCGGCCTGCGTTACCGGCTGATGTACGAGCGGCAGTCCTACCGCAGGCCGGACGGCAGCTACCTGTTCTGGGGCGGCCTGCACGTCGGCAACACCGGCGGCGGGGAAGGGCTGATGGCCGACCACTACCGCGTCGCCCGGCGGCTCGGGGTCGACGTGCGCTTCTCCAGCCCGGTCACCGAGCTGCTCATCGAGGACGGCGCGGTCGTCGGGGTCGTCGTCGACGACGGCGAGCAGCGGCAGGAACTGCGGGCGGAGTCGGTCGTCCTCGCGGCGGGTGGGTTCGAGGCCAACCCGAAGTGGCGGGCCGAGCACCTCGGTGCGGACTGGGTCCACGCCAAGGTCCGCGGCACCCCGCACAACACCGGCGACCTCATCGCGGCCGCGCTCGCGGTCGGTGCCCAGCGTGGCGGCGACTGGTCGAGCTGCCACAGCGTGCAGTGGGACGCGTTCACCGAGCAGAACGAGAGCAACCGCGAGCTGACGAATCGGCTGACCCGGCAGAGTTATCCGATCGGCATCATCGTCAACCGGGAGGGCCGGCGGTTCGTCGACGAGGGTGCCGACTTCCGCAACTACACCTACGCGAAGTACGGCCGGGACGTGCTCGCGCAGCCCGGTGCCGTCGCGCACCAGGTCTTCGACGCCAAGCTGCGGCCGATGCTGCGGCCGGAGGAGTACGAGATGCCGGGCGTCTCCGTGGTCGAGGCGGGGTCCCTCGAGGAGCTGGCGCGGGCTGCGGGGATCGACGCGGACGGGCTGGCCCGGACCGTGACGGAGTTCAACACGGCGATCGACCAGGACAAGCCGTTCGACCCGAACGTCAAGGACGGTCGGCGGGCCGACGTGGAGCCGCCGAAGAGCAACTGGGCGGCCGCGATCGAGACGCCGCCCTTCTACGCCTACGGCGTGACCTGCGGCATCACCTTCACCTTCGGTGGCGTCAAGACGGACACCCACGGCCGGGTGCTCGGCGAGGGGGGCGACGCGATCCCGGGGCTGTTCGCCGCCGGGGAGATGCTCGGTGGCCTGTTCAGCGGCAACTACCCGGGTGGCTCGGGTCTCGCTGCCGGTGCCGTCTTCGGCCGCCGCGCCGGAACCCTCGCCTGACCCTCACCTGACCCTCACGCGGTGCAGGTCTTCGTGGCGCCATGGCCGCCGGGAACGACCGCACGGCAACATGATCGACACGGCAGGGGAACGCGTCGTCACTCCGGGCGCCGGGCGAAGGTCACCGCGTGCACCGGCGTCAGGTCGAGGTGGCCGAGGTGGGTGAACCCGTGGCGGGTGAGCAGCTCGTCATACGCGCTGCGCGGGAGCAGCTGGTCGTCGATCTGCGCCTCGAAGAACTGGATCGCGGCGAGGATCCGTCCGGGGACGGAGCGCAGGGTCTCGTCGTCGTCCGGGAACGGGAAGTCGGAGATGACGAACCAGCCACCCGGCTCCAACGATCGGCGCACCCGACGGGTCACCTCGTCGATGTCCCGGCACTCGTGCATGGTCAGGTTGGTGACGACCACGCCGAACTCCTCGTCGCAGTCGAGCTGCTCGAGCGGGTGGTGCAGGAACTCCACGCGGTCGGCCACGCCGGCCTCGTCGATCCTGGTGCGTGCCAGCTCGATCGAGGCGGCGTCACCGTCCACACCGATGACCCGGCATCGGGGGTAGTGGGTGGCGAGCCGGGTCAGACCGAGCCCCAGTCCGCAGCCGAGATCGGCGACGGTGGTGCCGTCGGTGAGACGGCGGGCGACGTCGGGGATCTGGTCGAGCGCGCCCGGGACCAGCCGGGTGTAGAACGGTGTGGACGTGCGCGAGACGGCGCGCAGCATCTCCGGACTGCACGCGTCCCACCACAGCCGCTCGCCGCTGGCCAGCTCCTGCTCGAACCGGTCGAAGAACTCCGGTTGCGAGAAGATGCCGAACAGCGGACCGGCGTAGGCCGGCGAGGTCTCGTCCAGCAGCAGGGTGGCCAGGTATGGCGCGAGCTCCAGCCGGTCGCCCGCGCGGACGCAGACACCGCTGGCCACCGCGCCACGGCTCCAGACGGAGACGTAGAAGGGGTCCAGGCCCAGAGCCGCGGCCAGCTCCTCCGGTGACGCCGGGGCGTCGGCGAGGGCGCGGATCAGCCCGCGTCGCAAGCCAATCGCGATGGTGCGGTAGCCGGTGTACCCGGCCACCTGGGTGAGCAGCGCGCCGGCCTGCTGCTGCATGGTCGGCGGGGTGGGACCGGACGGGGTGGTGGACGGTGCGCCTGTGGTCGTGGTCATGGTGGTCTCCAGGGTCGAGGGCCCGCTTCTCGGGCACTGGGACCAGCGTCGGCGCGCACGGGAGCAGCGGGAAGTTCCAGATCTGTAGCAGCGCACTTCACGACCTGTAGCGCTCCGCGCCGACGGCAGCGACAATGGTCCCGAGGACGCTGCCGCGGACCAGCCACGGCCAGGCACCGCCGGAGGTCAGAATGGGCGGCTACGGACAGTTCTGCCCCATCGCCAAGGCGATGGAGCTCTTCGACCAGCGGTGGACCATGCTCGTGATGCGCGAGGTGGTGCTGGGCAGCACGCGGTTCAACGAGATCAAGCGCGGGGTGCCACGGATCTCGCCGGCCCTGCTGTCGACCCGGCTGAAGCAGCTGCAGCGGGCCGGCCTGATCGAGCGGTAGGACGGCCACGGTGCCATCAGCTACCTGCCGACGCCGGCCGGGCGGGAGCTGGCCGAGGTGCTGGAGACGATCGGGCGGTGGGGGACCCG
>CAYRLV010000091.1:0-11915 GCA_964425155.1 uncultured Ornithinicoccus sp.
GCACCGCATACTGGCGTCCCTCGTAGGTGCGCGAGTAGTACCACCAGCGGCCCAGCCGGGCCGGGACGGACAGGTCGGTCTCCAGCGTCCGTCCCTTGATCTCCTCGAAGACGCGCTGCCGCAACGAATCCAGGTGCGCCGTCATCGCTTCGGTGTAGCCGTTCTCGGCCTCGAGGTGGGCGATCACCTCCGGGTTCGACTTGTCCCGCAGCCACTCGTACGGATCGACGACGCGGTCGCCGTGATGCTCGCGGACGTGGTCGATCTTGGCGGCCTCGGGGGGCTCAGGGATGCTCACCGGGCCACGCTAACCGACGGACCCGGGTGGCCTGGTCGCCGCATCGGTTGGCACACTCGATGCCCGCACCGGCATATGATGATTGATGATACGGCGATTCATAAAGAATCGTATCTCCGAGGATGAGGACGCCCGATGCACCACCCGAGCCCGTACAGCCCCGGCTCTGCGCCACGGATCTTCTCCGGACGGCAGGCCCAGCTGGAGGCCGTCCGGCAGGACCTCGCGCTCGTGTCCACCTACGCCCGGTTCATCGGCCGGATCCGGATCGAGACCGGGGTGCGCGGCGTCGGCAAGACGGCACTGCTCACCGTGGTGCGCGACGAAGCGCAACAGGCCGGGTTCGTGGTGTCGTTCGCGACCGCCCGGCCGGACGAGTCACTCACGATGCAGCTGACCGAAGGGCTGCGGAGTGGCCTCGACGGCATCGGCATCAACCTGCGCCGGCCGAGCCGACTGCGCGACCGGATCGACCAGGTGAGTCTGGAGCTCGGCGCCGGACCGGTCAAGGCGGGCGTCGCGATCGACACCACCTCCGAACGGCCGGTGCCGGGGTGGACGGGCGCCGCGGCCACCGCCTTCCGTGAGCTGCTGCAGACCGCGTCCGAGACGGCGCGCGACCGTGGTTCGGCCGGGCTCTGCCTGTTGGTGGACGAGATCCAAGCCGCCCCGCCCGGCGACCTGCGCACGGTCGCCTATGCCTGGCAGGAGTTGCAGTCGCAGGCCGGTGAGCCGGCCGCCGTGCTCTTCGCGGCCGGGCTGCCCAACACCCCCGACGTGCTGACCAAGGCAGTCACCTTCAGCGAGCGCTTCGCCTTCCGCTCGCTGAGCCGGTTCAGCCGCGCCGAGTCCGAGGACCTGCTGCGCACCCCCGCCGCCCAGCACGATGTCACCTGGGACCCCGCGGCGCTCGCCGACGCGGTCGCCCTGGGCGAGGGCTTCCCCTACTACCTGCAGCTGATCGGAGACGCCGTATGGCGGGTGGCCGACCCTCGCGACGGTGAGCGGCTCACCACCGCACATGTCGACCGGGCCAAGGAACTGGTGGCCGAGGACATGAGCGGCATGTTCCGGGCGCGATGGGGCGCCGCCACACCGGCGCAGCGTCGGCTGCTGGTCGCCATGGCCCGGGTCGGCGACCCGGCGTCGCGGGCCGACATCGCCGGCGAGCTCAAGGTGCACACCAACGACCTCAGCGTCCCCCGGCGGGACCTGATCGACAAGGGCATCATCGAGCCGGCTGGCCGGGGCGTCCTGCGGTTCACCAGCCCCGGCTTCCGGGACTTCGTCCTGACCGAGGCGGACGGCGCGACGAGCTGAACGGCTACCCGCGTCCCACCGGGTCCACCGGTCGGAGGGCCGGGACGCCGTCCACGGCGGCCGGCGCGTCGGGCGTCTCCCGCTGCCACCACCACCGGACCGCCAGGACCCGTCGGTTCCAGGCGGGGTCGGCGCAGGGCAGGGACAGCTTGTCGAAGACGCGCGACACGTGACACTCCACGGTGCGGTGGCTGAGGCCGAGCAGAGCGGCGATGCCTGCGTTGGAGCGACCCTGCGCCATCAGCGCCAGCACTGCCGTCTCGCCGTCGGTCAGCCGCCCGTCGATCCTGGCAGGGGCCAGGTCGGGGGTCACGGGTGCGGTCGGCTGCACTCTCGACCTCCGTCCGCCCGGCGGGCCTGTCACGGGCAGGTTCCCACACCTTCGGCATCGGCATCGGTGTTTTCCCCGATGTGCGCCCACGCCCTCCTCCCTAGGCTGAGTCGACTCACCCGTGTTGTTTCGGGGTCCCCGCGAAGTATCGGAGCGCAGCGGAGAACTTCGTGGGGTGGCTCTGGAGGCCGGGCCCCGCGTGTCCCCCGGGAGGACGCATGCCGCCACGTCGACGCCGCCCAGCCCCGGTCGAGGCCCGGTTGTTGCGTCCCTCGGACCTCGTGCACCTGACGGTCACCGGGCATCAGGTCAAGGTGTCCCGACGCAAGGCGGGGCCGGTCCTGGTCGCCGACGGGGCACGGGCCACCCTGACCGTGACCTGGGCGCCCCAGCACCTCGGTGAGCAGGCCTGGCCGCAATTCGTGGGCAGCCCGGATCCCGCCGGACTGTCCCGTATCCGGGCAGCCGGGCCGTCCCGGTTGGTCTACGAGGTCCCCGACGGGGTCACCATCCCCTGGAACCTCGAGGGTCTGCTCGCCGCGCTGCCCACACTCCGGCTGCGCGTGGTGCCGCTCGCGACCCCGGGGCCGGACCACTACGCCGACGACGACTCGCCCGAATCATCCACGAGCCCAGGCGGGCTCGTGATCCCGCCGTGGCTCCACGACGTCGACCTCACGAAGCACTGGCGTCGCAACCTCGGCGACCTGGCGTTCGGCAGCCAGACCGAGCAGGCACGGACGTCCACGGGGCTGGGCTCGCGGTCCGCCTCGGTGCTGCTCGACGCGCAGGCCACCCGGTTGCTGCGTGGCCAGCTCCAGGGCCGGAGCCTGGACTCGTTGGGACTCGGCGATCCCGTGGGGCGCCACCGGCCGCCACGGCGCGGACGCAAGGGAGCTCCCCGGTCACCGCGGACCGACGAGACCGCGATCGAGGCGCCTTACCGGCTCATCGTCTCGCCCAGCCCGCGAGGCGCCTTCAGCCACAGCGTGCCACCGCTGGGCGCGCCCGACGGCCCCGACCGGGTGGAGCTCTGGCACAGCGACCTGACCGTGCGCGTCGAGGACGAGAGCGGCACCTTCGTCCGGACCGCGCCGGAGGACGAGATCCAGCGGATCGTCCGGGCGATCTGGACCAAGGATCTCGACGCCGCCGACGCCTCCGCGACCACGGACCCCTACCTGCAGTCGTTGCTGCCGAGACATCGCCGTGGCCTGGTGCGGCAGAGCGCCGCCACCGACGAGGGCGTCGTGCCCCTGCCGCTGCGGGTCCGCGCCCTGTCGCTCACGGCGCTCGGCGCCCAGATCGACTGGAGCGGCGCGTGGGACTGGCAGCAGTATCCGAGGCAGAGCCGCACCGACGCCCGGCTGCGGGCCGTGATCGAGTCCTACCGGCACAAGGCGGGCATCGGCCGCGACGCCTACGTGCGTGTCACCGAACCCGGCTTCCTCTTCCCGTTCGGCCACCGCGCGGTGTTCGTCACGGTCACCGAGCGCAAGATCGAGGACCGCAGCAACGCGGTCGCCTACCTGCGCCAGCGCTACTTCATCGTCGTGCGGGAGCCGACCCGCGCGTATGCCGGCCGCGACACCCCGCTGCGCCAGGTCACCCTCGCGCCGCTGGTCACCCCGGACCTCGACCTGCCGACGGGGGTCGACGCCGGCGACCTGACCGGGGGTGACGCGCCGGACATCTCCGTGCCGTTCTTCCCGAAGCGCGGCGGGATCGCCTTTGCCTGGGACCTCACCGCGGTCGACCAGGCCGGCGACGTGCACCACTTCGCTGCACCACTGTTGTTCGTGGCGGTGAGTGCCGTCGACGCCGGTGCCACACCGACCAAGATCTCGGACGACTACCGGTCCGGCCCGTCCCGGATCGACGGCCGGGGCCAGTCCGTGTCGGTCGCCGCGTCAGCCTCGCACGGCGACACCGCGATCGAGGTGTCCAGCCTCGACTTCGACGGGGTCACCGACACCGAGGCCTACACCAGCAGACCCACCCTGGCGCGGCTCGAGGCGGTGCTCCCGGCGATGCGCCACCTGGCCCCGTCGGCCCCGGCCGTCGCGCTGGAGTACGCCCCGCCGTTCCTCGACCCCTCGGGCGACGCGGCCGGCGGTTTCGGCGCCGGCAACCCCGGTCAGGTGTTCCTGCGGCTCGTCAACGAGGTCCCGATCGACTTCGGCGGCGGCACCGACCGCTCCGGTGGCTTCCTGTCCCCCAACCTCGTCGTCCGCGCGCTGTCCCGGACCCTGGGCGCCGTCGGCGAGGACGGCACGGGTGCCGACTCCGGCCTGGCGCAGGGCGAGTTCTCCCCGGCTCGGTTCCTCGACGGGGCGCTGCCCAAGATCTTCGGGCTGCTCAGCCTCGTCGACCTGCTCGAGGCCCTCGGGGTCGACCTGGACCACGCGCCGAGCTTCGTGACCGAGGCACTCGACGCGATCAGCGGCATGGTCGCCGAGGCGCACCGGCTGGAGTCGGCGCTCCAGGACGCGAAGGATCGGTTGCAGGCCGACCTCGCCCGGGCGGCGCACGCGGGCGCTGCGGACGCCGTCCAGCAGGTGATCGACCAGCTCGACGCGGTCGCCGACCCGCTGCAGAGCGCCCTGACCGACCTGCTGGCGGCCCTGGCCGGTCTGGCCGGCAACCCGTCTCGCATCGGCGCGGTCACCACGGCCATCGCCGAGGTCAAGACCGCGCTCGCGCCGCTGGCCGCCGCCCTGGACCACCCGCTGGTGCCGGCCGCGCTGCGTGCCGCCGTCGAGGTGCCGCAGCGCGCCCTCGACGCGTTGCTCGACGCCGCGGACGCGATCCAGGCGGTCGAGGACTTCGCCAGGAACGTGCTGACCCCGGGGCACGCCGTCACGGCACGCTACGAGTGGCACCCCACCATCAGGAGCTGGCCGCAGGACAAGCCGCTGTTCAAGGCCAACGACGCCCACGGACTCTCCCTCGGTGTCGAGGTGCGCGCCGGCGCCCAGGCGGCTCCGGTCGCCGACGTCTCGGCCGAGCTGCGGTCGTTCGACCTGCAGATCCCCGGCGAGCCGCTGATGGCAATGCACTTCTCCCGCCTCGGTTTCCGGGTGGGTTCGCACACCAAGCCCGAGGTCGACGTCGTCTTCGACGGGCTGGAGTTCCTCGGTGCCCTCGGCTTCATCGAGACCCTCCGCCGGATGATCCCGTTCGACGGTTTCGCCGACCCGCCCTACGTCGACATCACGCCCGAGGGCGCCAAGGCCGGCTTCGACCTGGCCCTGCCCAACGTGTCGGTCGGCGTGTTCAGTCTCGAGAACATCGCTCTCGGCGCCGACGCGCGCGTCCCCTTCCTCGGCGACGCGGTCACCGTCGGCTTCTCCTTCTGCCACAAGGACTCCCCGTTCCGGCTCACCGTGATGTGCATCGGCGGCGGGGGCTGGGTCGGCATCCGCGTCTCGCCCAAGGGCATGGTCGAGCTCGACATGGGCCTGGAGGCGGGCGCCAGCCTCTCGGTCGACCTGGGCGTCGCCTCGGGGTCCGTGTCGGTCATGGTGGGCGTCTACCTCCGGCTGGAGGGCGACAAGGGCTCGCTCACCGGATACTTCCGGATCCGTGGCGAGGTGGACGTCCTCGGCCTGATCTCCGCCTCGATCACCCTCGAGCTGTCCCTCGTCTACCACTTCGAGACCGGCAAGCTGGTCGGCCGGGCCAGCCTGGTGGTCGACGTCGAGGTGCTCTTCTTCTCCGCGTCGGTCGAGATCACCTGCGAGCGCCAGCTGGCCGGCTCCAAGGGAGACCCGGTGCTGGCCGACATCATGCCGCTCGACGCCGGCGGCCACAGCCCGGACTGGTCGGACTACTGCCTCGCCTTCGCCGAAGGAGCCTGACGATGGCCACCACCCGCGTGCTCGCGACCGCCCTGCCCTACTCGCTGGCGCACGACGCCACCTTCCACCTGTCGGTCTTCTTCAGCCACCGTCTCGACCCAGCCGGCACCCTCGCCGACTTCCCGGACGCCGCGCACTGGGTGGACACCCTGCTCGGCGGGCACGTCGAGCTCCTCCTGCCCGGTCGCACCACCCCCGTTCCGACCGTGATCGTCTCCGCGCCCGACGAATCCGCTTGGGAGGCGGCCTTTCCCGGCAGCACACCCGTGGAAGGTTTCCCCCACCCGAGCGTCACGGACGATCCCTGGGCCAGCTACCCCGCCCACACCGCCGACGGGTATGCCGTCGACACGCACCTCGCGTCCGCGCTCGCCTACCCGCTGGCGCCGCCGGCCGTGGACGGCAACCCCGTGATCGCCCCGGTCTTCCAGCACCTGATGGAGCACTCCCCTGCGGTCCGCCGGCTGTTCGGGAGCTTCGCGCGCGACCGGGCGACCCGCGACCAGCAGCTGCGCCAGGATCGGCTGAACGAGGCACTGGCCAGTCTGGGGCAGTCGCGCCGAGGGTCGCACCAGCGGATCCGCTCCTGGCAGTCCGCGGTCGACGTCCTGCTCGAGGACACCGAGATGGACGAACGGATCACGGGATACCTCGACTCGCTGCTGGACGAGGACCTCTCCGGCGCCGACCCCGCCCTGCGGATGCTGCGCGACACCCACGCCGCACGCCGCTACTACCAGCGACCCGAGGAGCAACGGCCGTATCGCCCCGAGCCCGACGAGGGAGCAACCCAGCCGCGACCCCCGCGTCCCGCGCCGGACTTCCACGCCCGTGCCGGAGCGCTGGGCACGACTCCGGCACTGCTGCGTCGCCTGGGGCTGGTCGTCGACCTGCGGGTCGACGACCACGTCGACCGCGCCGACCTCGCCGGCGCCGCCTGGGTGGCCGCGCGCTTCGTGCCACCGGACCGGGCCGACGTGGTGCGGATCGTGCCTCCCCGGACCCGTTGCGTCAGCGACGGCGACGCGTTCTGCGCCACCGCCAGCGACCGTTGGTCCGGCGGTGCCCTCCCCCTCGGTGACCCGGAGCGCTACGTCGTGCTCGACCTCGACCCGGACGCGTCCGCGCTGGGACTCGAGCAGCACCTGCGCGCCCTCCCTCGGGCCCTCGCGTCCGAGCTCAATGGCGACGCGGCCGGCGCGGCCCCGAAAGCCCTGCGGTCCGGGGGTTTCGCCATCGCCCAGGTCGACCGCGTCGACGCCACCCGGCAACGGGTCGAAGGGGCTGCTGCCGTGCCGGTCGAGGATGACTCGGAGCAGGCGACGCCGGCCTCCTTCGGCTACGACGAGCTGGTGCGCGGGCTCCGGCTCGAGGTGTGGGACGACGTGACCGGCGCGTGGCACTCCCTGCATGCCCGCCGGGTGGATGCCAGCGCCGACGGCACGACCCTGCTCGCCGCCGCCGACGACGAGGGCTTCCTGCAGGTGGGCGGGCTGAACCGCTCGGAGGGCGCCGGCCCCTACCGGCTGCACGAGGTGCTGGCCGGGTGGGAGGGCTGGAGTCTGTCCGCTCCTCGCCCCGGCAAGGTCGTGGTGCACGCCGAGGACGGGACGGAACAGGTGCTCGACGAGCCACCGGACCAGCCGGTCGGGCCGGTGCACGTGACGACCAGCGTGGCGCCGGGCTCGCTGCCGTGGCTGCGCTACGGCCGGGAGTACTCCTTCCGGCTCCGGGGCGTCGACCTGGCCGGCAACAGCGTCCCCCGGCCAGCCGCACACCAGGGCGATTCCGCCGCCGTCGAGGCCGCTGACCGGCAGCTGACTCTGCTCCGCGACCGGTATGCCGACCGCGACCAGCACGGGTTGCTCGGCCAGGTGCGGGACGACGTGCTCCACCTGCTCCCGGACGAGACCGATGACGGTGATGAGCTGGCTCGGCTCGCCGAGAGCGTCGTGACCCCGGTGGCGACGACCGCGACCTCGACACCGCCGGCGACGCCACGGCTGCCTGCGCTGGCGATGACGGGCGCCCGCGACATCGACCGACAGCTGGCCGCCCGGCTGACCAGCGCGCTGGGTGAGCGGGTGCGCGCGACCACCAAGGCGGCGTCGGCCACCTCCACCGTCCCGATCACGCGCAAGGAGATCCGCGCCGCCGTCGGACGGCTCGCCCGCACGACCCCGCGGTGGCGGGTCCGTCCGCAGCTGCAGATCGACCCGGCGCGGTTCGCCGACATCGACGACACCTCGGCACCGGTCGGGGCGACGGACGCACCCCCCGTCGTGACGACGCCCCGACCCTTCCTGCGCTGGTCACCGGTGCCGGCTCCGGTGCTGGTGGCCCGGAAGGCACTCACCGTCGGCGAGTCGCTCGCCCGACTGGTGATCCGCACGGACCCGACGTCGCCCGACTCCGGCCCGGGCCCGACCTCGGAGCGGCACGTGCTGCCGCCGAAGACCAGCCAGTTCGAGGCGGAGCTGCACGGCAGGTTCGACTTCGCCTTCGGCGCCGTGACCGAGACGGACCGCCAGCGGGCGTTCGCCTGGGCGCTGCGCGAGCGCGGCACACTCACCGACGAGTGGATCGCCGACCTCGACCACGAGGGCGAGCTCGTGCAGCAGCCGAACATCGCGCTGCTGTCCCGCCCCGGAGCCGACACCGAGCACGCCGTCACGCTGGACCAGATCACGGCGCACCGGGACACGCCTCTCGGCGAGGGTCAGTATGTCGTGCACGACGTGGACGAGCTGCGTCTCCCCTACCTGCCTGACCCCCTGGCGCGTGGCATTGCCCTGGTCTTCCTCGACGCCGGGAGCCCGCACTCGCTGCCCGAACCGCGCGTCCTGCAGGCGGTCGTCGTGCCGTTCACCGGCAGCTGGCCCGCACTGCGGACCTACCGGTTGGTCCTGACCGGAGGTGAAGAACTCGGGGCGAGGGTGGATGGCAACCAGATCCGGGTGACCGTCCCTGCCGGCGAGCAGGTGCGCGTCGCGGTCTCGTCCTCGCTGGACGAGGAAGATCTGCAGGTGCTCGGTCTGTGGCGCAGCCATCCCGTCTCGGCGCCGGACGACCCGGACACGCCCCCGGACGCGAAAACCGTCGCCGCCCGAGCGTTGCTGCGCCGCGCCGCCGTCGCGGGGTGGACCTGGTGGCTGACCCCGGCCGAGGAGCTGCGGCTGGTCCACGCCGTGCCCCGACCCGTGCACCCGCCGCAGTTGCTCAGCCTGCGGGTGCTGCTGCGCCCGGCCGGGCTGACCGTCGCCGCGCTCGCCGGCGTGGTGGACGTCCATGGCCCGAGCACCGAGCGGCTCACGCTGGTGGCTCGCTGGTCGGAATGGGTGGACGACCTGGCCGCCGACGGCCCCCTGCGCGTCGACCGCACCGATGTCGTCACCCAGTCACCCGTGGGCGCGGACGAGCGCTACGGGCTGCTGTGGCTGGCCGACATGGTCGTGCCGGGCGGAGACGGTGAGGTCACGGTGCAGATGCACCGGGCCCTGCACACCTTCAGCGACACCCACGCCCGCCGCGTGACGTATGCCGCGCGGGGCACCACCCGCTACCAGGAGTTCTTCGCCCCGGCGGAGCTGCCGCCGCCGGAGGACCCGACGTTGCTCGGCGCACCCCGCGAGGTGGTGGTGCAAAGCTCCGCCCGGCCGGCCGCGCCGCAGCTCGGCATGACGCTGCCGCTGCTGCTCTGGGAGGAGGGCACGGAGCCCGACCAGCCGTTCGCCTACCGGCGGACCCGGCGCAGCGGCCTGCGCCTCTGGTTGCGGCGCCCCTGGTACTCCTCCGGCGACGGCGAGCTGCTGGCCGTCGTGATCTCCGAGAGCGGCGAGGACCCGGCCGACACGATCAGCCTGTGGGGGCGCGACCCCACCCTGGCGACAGGGACGGTGGCGAGCGCCACCCGGCCGCCGCTGGTGCGGCCCGCCGACCTGGCGCTGCAGGTGGTCGGCGCGCTGGTGGTCGAGCGCCCCGGGAGGCCCGTCACCGGCGCGGTCCCGGTCACGCTGGTGGACCTCGACCGCAAGCCGCGCGTGCAGGTCTTCGGCTACCGGCCCGAATACCATCCCGAGCGGCAGGAGTGGTTCGTCGACGTCGCACTCGACCCCGGCGACAGCCTGTGGCCGTTCGTGCGGCTGGCGGTCGCCCGCTACCAGCCCGACTCGATCGCCGACGCCGAACTGTCACCGGTCGCCCTCACCGACTGGGTGCAACCTCTGCCCGAGCGGACCACCACGGTCAGCCGCCCGGACGCCGAACACGTGCAGGTGACGGTGACCGGTCCGGTGGCCCTGCGAGGCGGCGAGGACCCACCGGGGGACACCGCCGACGCGATCTCGACGGCCGACCGGCTGCTGCTGCGGTCGCGGGCCATGCACGCGACGCTGCAGCGGGCGCCGAAAGCCGGGGGCAGCGACCTGGAGTGGACCGACGGGCCGCGCGTCCGGCTTCCGCTGGTGGGTGGTGCCGGTCTGCGGTGCACCTGGTCCGCGCAGCTCGAGCTGCCCGAGCCGATCAGCCTGGCGACTCCCGGAGAATCCGCCACGTGGCGGATTCTCGTGGAGGAGGTGGAGTTCATCGAGGCCGACCCACGGGAGGGCAGCAACCGGCAGGGCACCCCCTCGACCGCCTCGCGGCTGGTCTACGCCGACTACCTGGCTCTCTGACCCGGCCGGTCGACGTCCCGCGCGGCATCGGGAGACCAGTGCGGGTCACGACCCGCGAAGGCGACCAGCCGATCGACGGCCGACATTCCGTCGGTGCCCTCCTGCTCGGGGCCGAAGGCCTTGCCGTCGGCCTCGCTGCCGCGCATCTCGGGCTGCAGCATCCCCTGCATCATCGCCAGGGCACGCTCGGCCGGCACCGGGTCGAGGTCGCGGTCTGCGCCGATCGCGGCCGCCAGATCCCAAGCGTGGACGGAGAACTCGGCGGTCGGCATGTCCGCCGGCACGGTGGCTCGGGACACACCGACGTCGGCGCGGAAGGCTGCCACGAGCTCCTCACCGCCTCGCCGGAACTGCGCTGCCCAGTCGGGAGCCACGCTCGGCGGTGCCACGGACCAGTCCACCTCCTCGCCCCGCGCCGCAGCCCGGAAGTGGGTGAGGTCGGCGACGACGTGGTCGAGCAGGGTTGCCACGTCCCAGGAGGAGCACGGCGTGGGCGCGGACGTCTGGTCCGGCGTGACCCGGTCCACCAGGTCCGCGAGTTGCTCCACCGCGCGACTCATGGCGTCGACGGCGGGCATCTCCTGTGGGGTCGAGGTGTGGGCATCCATGGGCTCATTCTTCTCCGGCCCGCGGACTTTGCCTTGGACAAATGCGACAGCGGCGAGCAGTCGCCACCAGGCTCGTCGTCGTGGGTCAGCGTCCACGGAGCGTGGTAGTTGATCGGCAGGCGAGTCGGAACGACCCGTGGGCCCAGTCGGCCACGCGCCCCAGCCCGAGGACGAACCAATCCGGCGCGGTCCCTCTCGGCGGCCGCGTCCCTCCGACCTCAGCCACGACCGTCTGGACCTGCTTCATGGGGATCGAGGGCCCGCAGGCCAGGTAGCGCCTCGTGCCCCGCCCGGGACGCATCGCCGCGGCCACCACCGCCGCCACGTCGCGCACGTCGACGACCGGCACGCTGCCGGGCAGACCGAACGGCAGCTTCCCGTCCAGGACCGCGCGGGCGAACTGGGAGGACTCCCCCATCATCGGGTCGTCGGGTCCCCACACCATCCCGGGAGAGACGATGGTGATCGGGTGGCCGTCGGCCTGCAACCGGCGAGCGATCTGCTCGGCCCGTGCCTTGGAGAGCGCGTAGGGCGTGGACGGCTCACCGGGCGGCGAGCTCGTGGTGATCGGTGTCCTGCTGGGCAACAGCGCGACATACGAGGACAGGTGCACGATCGGGTCCAGACCGAGGGCAACGGCCCGTCCGAGGACGTTCTCGGTGCCGCGGACGTTGCCCTCCAGCATCTCCGGGCCGCGGCGTGCGTCGAACGAGTAGACGGCGGCGGCATGGACGACGGCGTAGGGGACGCCGACCGCTGACGGCCGACGCCCCGGAGGTCGCCCGGTCAGCTGCTGAGGCAGGCGGGGCCGAGCAGCGCCTTGAG
>CAYRLV010000092.1:0-11857 GCA_964425155.1 uncultured Ornithinicoccus sp.
TAATCAATGTCATTGACGATAAGAATGTCTAAACCCCTTGCGCACGAGTGCGAGCGTCCTTAGGCTTCGAGCCACCGACCGATGTGAGGAGCGTCATGACGGAAGCTGACCGGATCGCTGCATGGTTCCCGCGAGGGTCCCTCGTCACCGTGCTGCCGTCAGCCGGCCAGAGCGGCCGCTGCCTGCAGGTCGAAGAGGGCGCAGATGGATCCCAAGGGCGGGTCTGGGACGCGACGACCGGAGAGAGCGGACCTGCCCTCCCCGTCCCGGTCGGCTTCGAGTCGTTGCTGACACCCGACGGGCGGTTCGTGGTCGATCTCGATGACGACGGCGGATCGGAGGTCGGGACCCTCGTGGCGACGAGCCTCGACGGGACGGAGCGTCGCGAGCTCACGCCCGGGAGCGGTCCCTATGTCCTGCGCGGCATGGACGCCTCGGCCGACGGCCGGACACTGGTCGTCACCCGGGTGGACGACCGGGGGCACCACGTCGTCCTGGTCCCCCTGTCCGACACGGGGGAACCACGGACCGTGTTCTCCTCGCCCGAGGAGGCGTGGTTCGCCCATCCGTCGGCCGACGCCTCATTGGTCTGCGTGGACACCATCGAACACAACCCGGGCGTTCGCCGTCCCGCGGTGACGGTGGTCGACACCGCCACGGGTGAGGTGGTCGCAGTGGCCAACGACCTGCCCGCGGGCCCGGTGCGCGCAGTGCGCTTCTCCTCCGAGCCGGGTGATGACCGCCTCCTGTTGTCGACCGAACGCACCGGCTTCGCCCGACCGGCGATCTGGCACCCGCGGACCGGCGAGCGGACTGACTTCGACCTCCCCGAATTGCGTGGTGAGGTGATGGTCCTCGACTGGCACCCGCGCACGCGACGCATCCTGCTCGTCGAGGTCGGCGACGGTGTGCATCGCTTGCTGGAGCTCGAGGAGTCCACGGGGGCGGTCACGCTGCTGGACGACGGCCCAGGAAGCTACGCCAACCCGGACGTCGCCGCGGTATACCAGTACTACTGGCAGTCCTTCTTCGCGCCGGACGGATCGATCGTCGTGGTCACCTCCGACTGGACGACACCACTTCACGTTCGCCGGATCGGGACCGGCCGGGACGGGGTGGCCATACCGCCCGTCCCGGTGCCCTCCGGGCGTCCGTTGGAGTCGGCCCTCGTGGAGAGTGCCGACGGCACCGAGGTCCAGCTGTGGTGGGCCAGGCCGGCGGGCCGGCCGAGAGGCACGGTGCTGGTGGTCCACGGCGGACCCAATCTGGTGACCGTCGACTCGTACCACCCCGACTACCAGGCCTGGCTGGCCAGCGGGTTCGCGGTCGCGAGTCTCAACTACCGCGGCTCGGTGAGCTTCGGCCGGGCCTTCCGCGAGGGCTTCTGGGGTGGTGCCGGGGACCGCGAGATCGAGGACATCACCGCCGCGCTCCAGTGGCTGCGGGAGCGCGGGCTCGCCGAACCGGCATCGACCTTCGTCACCGGCGCGTCCTACGGGGGGCATCTCACGCTGCTGTCGGCCGGCCGCCTGCCTGATCTGCTCACGGGCGGCTTCGCGGTCGTGGCCATGGCCGACTGGGAGTCTGCGTGGGCGCAGATGAACGCGGCGATCCGCACGTCGTGGACGAGTTTCCTGTCGATGGACACGTCGGGAAGGGCCGACCCGGCTCGGATCGACGAAGCGCTCAGGCGGTTCTCGTCGATCAACTACGTCGATGAGGTCCGGGCTTCCGTGTGGCTGTTCCAGGGCTCGCGCGACACCCGAACTCCGCCGGAGCAGGCAAAACGCTATGCCGAGCAACTGGCCGCCGCCGGGGGTGACGTGCTGCTGGAGTGGTTCGACGCCGGCCACGAGCCGACCGGCGCCGCCGGAGCGGAGGGGCAGTTCCGCCGCATGCTCGAGCTCGCGGACCTCCGACTCGCCGGGCGGCGGTGGGCGGACCACGTCGATTCCGCGGCGGTCGGCTGAGGCAGTCACCGCGCCGGCGGACTCCACCGCGCCCGCGTCTTCGGTAGCCCGCGTGGTGGGCACGCGGGCCGCCCGGGCCGAACCGAAAACTCCAGGGAGGGCTAGACATGTTTCCAGGGCTTCAACCCCATCGGCTCGAGCGCAACGGGGTCGGTCTGGCCGTGTGGAGCGGCGGCCAGGGACCCAGCGTGGTGTTGCTGCACGGCTACCCGCAGAACTCGTTGATGTGGCGGGGCCTGGTGCCGGACCTGCTACGGGACCACCGGGTCGTGCTGATGGATCTGCGGGGTTACGGGCAGTCCGACGCGCCGGCGGCCGCTGAGGGGGACGGCACCTACAGCAAGCGCGAGATGGCCCTGGACGTGACTGCGGTGCTCGAGGACCTGCAGGTGCAGCAGGCCCATCTGGTCGGCCACGACCGCGGCGGACGCGTCGTCCATCGGCTCTGTCTGGATCACCCGTCCGTGGTGGCCAGTGCTGCCGTGCTGGACATCGTCCCGACCCTGCACATGTATGACCACGTCGACCGCACGATGGCGGAGGCCTACTTCCACTGGTTCTTCCTCACCCGATCCGGGGGTCTGCCCGAGGCTCTCATCGAGGCTGATCCACGCGCCTGGATTCGCAGCCGTTTCGTCGATCGGCACGGAGCCGACTACACGTTCGACGAGGACGTCCTGACCTCCTACGAGGAGGCGTTTCGGCGACCTGGCGTGATCGCGGCCACGTGCGCGGACTATCGCGCGGCAGCCACGATCGACCTGGACCACGACCGCCGTGACCGCGAGGCGGGTCGAGTCGTGGAGCGGCCGCTGCTCGTCGGCTGGGGCACGCAGAGTTATGTCGGGTCTTCGTTCGACGTGCCGGAGGTGTGGCGTCCGTATGCGGACCGGGTCACCCCGGCAGCCATCGAGAGCAATCATTACGTCGCCGAGGAGAACCCCGCCGCGACGCTGGACGCGCTCCGCACCTTCTGGGGCCAGCAGTGACCGCCTGGGACCGGGACCGAGCGGTCGACCGGTTGCGGGCCCTGGTGAGTGCCGAGACGCCGTCCGGTGACCCGCCGCGGCTGCGGCACGCCTACGAGCTCGTCGGCGACTGGGGGCGTCAAGCGCTCGGACGCGCTCCCGAGCTCGTGACGGAGCGCGGCGTGCCCCACTTGCTGTGGCGGGCCGAGACGAAGCCGACTGCCCTCATCCTGTGCCACGTCGACACCGTCTTCCCTGCTGGAACCATCGAGCGCCGGCCCTTCCGCCAACAGGGAGACCGTGCCTTCGGTCCAGGTGTGTTCGACATGAAGGCCGGGATCGTCGTGGCCCTGGACGCGCTCGAGTCGTTGCGAATGTCGCGTCAGGTCGATCGGATCGCCCTGCTGGTGACTGGTGACGAAGAGACCGGATCGGACACGTCGCGCAGGTTGATCGAGGCGGTCGCCTCCGAGGTGTCGGCCGTCTTGGTGCTCGAACCCAGCCTTCGGGGCGACCTGAAGGTCGGCCGCAAGGGCGGGAGCTTCTACGAGCTGACCTTCCGGGGACGAGCCGCACACGCCGGCCTGGAACCTGAGCTGGGTCGCAACGCCCTCCTCGAGCTGGCCCACTGGGCCAGGGAGCTGCCGACGTTGGCCGACCCGGCTAGGGGCACGACGGTCACGCCGACGGTGGCGTCGGCGGGCTCGGCACAGAACGTCGTGCCCGAGCAGGCCAGTCTCACCATCGACGTCCGGGCCGCGACCCTGGTCGAGCTCACCCGGGTGGATACGGCAGTCCGCGACCTGGCGGCCAGGGGCCCCCAGGCCGTCGAGGACGTCGAGGTCGCGTTGACGGGTGGTGTGAATCGGCCGCCTCTGGAACCGGGCGGCTCGTCCGACCTGGTCGGGCTCTGCCAGGGGCACGCCCGCCGGCTCGGGCTCCCGGTGCCGGACACGGCCACCGTGGGAGGGGCCTCGGACGGCAACTTCACCTCGGCGCTGGGCATCCCCACTCTCGATGGCCTCGGACCGAGCGGGGACGGCGCGCACGCCGAGCACGAGTGGGTCTCCGTCGAGGCGATGGGCGACCGCAGCCAGCTGGTCACGGCCCTCCTGGAGTCCCTTCTCGATGGCGGGACCGCGCGGCCGGTCGTAGAACCCGAACTGCCTGTCGAAGAACAAGTCAATAACGCTGACTAAGAGATTGCCCATACCTATTGATTCCAGCCTGCCCTCGCCCTACGATCAACACGTCCAGCACGTCGGGTCGGGTTCGAGGGACCACCCCTCCTCCACTCCCCTAGGAGCACCGCCATGTCGCGAAGCACCGGACAGCACGACCCACGCCGCACGCCCGTGAGGCAGGTCCGTCGACGGCGCCGAGCCCTCCTCGCGGCCGCGTCGGTCCTCGCGGTGAGTGCGGCCTGTTCCCCTGCGGAGAGCCCGGCGTCGACGAAGACAAGCAACGACCCGGTGGCGGCCAGACAGGGAGGTTCGATCGTCATCGGGGCGGAGCAGGAGCCGGACTGCGCTGACTGGATCGGCACCTGCGCCGGTTCCATCTGGGGCTCGTACACGATGCAGATCGCCACCATGCCGACGGCCTTCAAGGTCCGCAAGGAGGGTGACCACTGGGTGGCCAAGGCCTCGAATCTGCTCGCGGGCGAGCCGACGACCCGCACCAAGGACGGCGTCCAGACGATCACCTACAAGATCAACAGCAAGGCGGTCTGGTCCGACGGGAAGCCGATCACCGCGGCTGACTTCAAGTACACGGCGCTCCAGGTCCGCGACGGCAAGAACGTGTTCGACAAGTCGGGCTACGACAAGATCAAGACCGTCGAGACGCCGGACCCGCGCACCGTGGTGCTGACCATGACCGAGCCGTACGCCAGCTGGAAGTTCCTCTTCAGCGCAGGGATGGGGGTCTTCCCGTCGCACCTGCTCAAGGGCAAGGACCGCAACGCGCAGATGAAGGACGGCTACTCCTGGAGCGGGGGCCCGTGGATCATCAAGGACTGGAAGCGGGGCACCTCGATCACCTTGGTTCCCAACGACCGCTACTGGGGCACCAAGCCCAAGCTGGACAAGGTCACCTTCAAGTTCATCACCGACACGGCCTCCGCGTTCCAGGCGCTCAAGAGCGGACAGGTCGACGCGCTGTATCCGAGCCCACAGCTGGACGCGCTGAGCCAGATCAAGGGCGGTATCCCGGACGTCAAGTCCCAGGTGGACGCCCAGACGGGCAACCTCGAGGCCATCTGGCTCAACAACGCGAAGTTCCCCTTCGACTCCGTCGCCGTGCGCCGGGCCATGATGTACTCGATCGACCGCCGTGCCGTCGTGACGCGCCTGTTCGGTTCCATCGGTCTGGACGAGCCCGCGCAGTCGTTCTTCACCCCGATCCTGGACACCTACGGCCACGACGCCTTCGCCAAGTACAAGCTGGACCTCGGTGAGGTCGACCGGCTGATGACCGGAGACGGCTGGACCAAGGACTCGGCCGGGTACTGGGCCAAGGGTGGCAAGCGTGCCTCGTTCACCATCGAGAATCTGGCCGGCAACAAGCGACGTGACCTGACTCTGCAGATCCTCCAGGTGCAGCTCAAGAAGGCCGGTTTCGAGATGTCGATCCACAACACCACCCCGGCCGTCCTGTTCGCCAAGGCCGCCCCCAAGGGCAACTTCCAGGCCGCCCTCTTCACCCTCATCGACACCTTCCCCGAGCCGCTGAACCTTTCCGCGACCCTCAAGTCGACGTCCGTGCCGTCCAAGGCGAACGGGTTCTCTGGCATCAACTTCGGGCGGGTCGACATCCCTGGGCTGGACCCCGTGCTCGATGACATCGACACGCAGCCCGACCACGCGAAGCGGGTCAAGGCCAGCATCAAGGCCGACGACCTGATCGCCGGAGCCGTCCCTGCGATCCCGCTCGACGCGGTGCCGAACGTGCTGCTGTGGAGCACGAGGCTGGGCGGCCCGATCAGCATCAACCCGTCCGAGGGCCCGTTCTGGAACCTCAACGAATGGGGCCTGGCCAAGTGACCGGACGTTCGCAGGAGGTCATCGATGTTGACCTATGTCGCTCGACGCGTGGTGTTCTCGGCACCGATCCTGTTCATCGCGTCGTTCGTGCTCTTCGTCGCGGTCCGTCTCACGTTCGACCCGCTGAGCAAGCTTCGCCAGAGCAGCGACCCCGCCGCGCTGAGACGTGAGACCGCCCGCCTCGGGCTGGACAGGTCCGTGCCCGAGCAGTACGTGCGTTGGCTCAGAGGGTTCCTGACCGGCGACTGGGGGGTCAGCACTCGCACCGGCGGTGATGTTCGCGGCGTGATCGGTGAGGCCCTCTGGCCGACCCTTCAGCTGGTCTTCTGGGGTGTGCTGTTCGCCGTGTTGATCGCGGGATTCGTCTCCATCTACTCCGCGGTGCGGCAGTACTCGCTCGGTGACCACGTGCTGACCGCCATCTCCTACGTCGGGATCGCGTTGCCGTCCTTCTGGTTCGGGCTGGTGCTGATCCAGCTGCTGGGAGTGCTGCCACGGCAGCTGTTCGGCTGGGCGGACCCGGCGCTGTACTTCGTCGGTCTGCACTCCTCCGGGCAGTCAGGAGTCAACCTCGACTACGTGCGTCACCTGGCGTTGCCGGTGTTGACGCTCACCATCACCCTGGTCGCGTCCTGGAGCCGGTTCGGCCGGGCCTCGATGCTGGACGCGTTGTCGAGTGACTACGTCCGCACAGCGCGGGCGAAAGGGGTGCCGCGGCGACAGGTGATCCTGCGCCACGCGGCGCGCAACTCGCTGGCGCCCTTCGTGACCGTGGTGGCCCTGGACGCGGCATTGCTCTTCGGTGGCCTCGTCGTGACCGAGCAGATCTTTTCGATCCCCGGCATGGGGCGGCTGTTCCTGCAGTCGCTGTTGGCGGGAGACGTCTTCGTCCTGTTGCCGTGGATGTTGGTGGTGGCGGTAGCCGTCGTGTGCTGCAACCTCCTCGCGGACGTGGCGTACGCATGGTTGGACCCGAGAGTGAGGTTGCGATGAGCGCCGATGCGTCCATGGCCAGCCAGCTGGCAGAGGCTCCCACCGGCGGGGGCTCGAGCGCATGGGAGCTGTTCCGTCGGTTCCGTCGGCACCGTCTCGCTGTCGTCGGCACCGTGGTGCTGTTCCTCCTGGTGGTGGCGTGTTTCGGGGCCGACTTCGTGGCTCCGGCGCCGCGCGGAGCCCAGGACCTCGTCCTCGGGCCCACCCCTCCGTCGGGGGCCCACCTGCTGGGCACGGATGAGCTCGGCCGGGACTACCTGAGCGAGTTGCTGTATGCGGGCCGGATCTCCTTGGCCATCGGCTTCTTCGTCTCCCTCGTGGCCACGATCCTGGGCACGGCGGTGGGCGCGGTGGCCGGTTACCTCGGCGGAATCGCGGGGGAGGTGATCATGCGGGTCACGGATCTGTTCCTGATCGTGCCAGCGATCGCGATCCTCGCCCTCGCGCTGCAGGGACTCGGCGCCACGCCGACCACGATCGTGCTGGTGCTTGCCGCCTTGAGCTGGACCTACATCGCCAGAGTGGTGCGGTCCCAGGTGGTCAGCCTCCGGGAGAAGGAGTTCGTCGATGCCGCCAAGGTGATCGGAGCCTCGACCCCCCGCATCCTCGTGCGGCATCTGCTGCCCAACCTTGCCGGCATCATCGCGGTGAACATCTCACTCGCGACCGCGGCAGCCATCATCGTCGAGTCGACGCTCAGTTTCCTCGGTTTCGGCGTCCAGCCTCCTCGGACCAGTTGGGGCAGCATGTTGAGTCAGGCCTCCGCCCTCGTCGGCACCCCGCAGGTCTATCTGCTGTACTTCCCCGGCTTGTTCATCCTGCTCACGGTCCTGTGCATCAACTTCATCGGCGACGGTCTGCGCGACGCCTTCGACCCGCAGGGGACGCAGCTGTGACGGGCGCGACCTCTGCTGCCGAGCGGCTGCTCGCCGTGGAGGACTTGAGGGTCACGTACGCCACCGACCGTGGGGAGGCCGTCACGGTCGACGGCCTCTCGTTCGAGGTGCGTGCCGGGGAGACACTCGGCATCGTCGGAGAATCCGGATCCGGGAAGAGCATGACCTCCATGGCCATCATGGGCCTGTTGCCTCGAGCAGCCCGGGTGTCCGGGTCGATCCGCTTCAAGGGTCGGGAGCTGACCGGTCTGGACGAGGACGAGTTGCGCGAGATCCGGGGCAACGAGATCGCGATGGTCTTCCAGGACTCCCTCGCCGCGCTCAACCCCGTGATGACGGTCGGAGAACAGCTCACCGAGGCCATCCGGGTGCATCGACGGGGAAGCTCGACCAAGGAGCGCCGTCGGCGAGCGTTGGAACTGCTGGATCTGGTTGGCATCCCCTCTGCCGAGAAACGATTCGACCAGTTCCC
Source organism: uncultured Ornithinicoccus sp. (assembly GCA_964425155.1). Taxonomy (GTDB): domain Bacteria; phylum Actinomycetota; class Actinomycetes; order Actinomycetales; family Dermatophilaceae; genus Segeticoccus. Next base: position 8,344 of record CAYRLV010000092.1, read on the forward strand.
GCACGAGTTCTCCGGTGGCATGCGACAGCGAGTCGTGATCGCGATGAGCATCGCCAACGAGCCGGCATTGTTGATCGCCGACGAACCGACAACCGCTCTCGACGTGACCGTTCAGGCGCAGGTCCTCGAGGTGCTGCGCGAGGTCCAGATGCGCACCGGCACGACGCTCGTACTGATCACGCACGACCTCGGGGTGGTGGCAGGGATGGCTGATCGCGTGCTCGTGATGTACGCGGGGAACCGGGCTGAGGAGGGTTCCGTGGAGCAGACGTTCTACCGACCGGCCCACCCCTATACACGTGGGCTGCTCGCCTCGCTGCCCTCGCTGAAGCGGCGAGTTCCGGGGCAGCCGCTCCATCAGATCGCGGGACAGCCGCCCTCGGCGGTGGCGCGCCCGCCGGGGTGCCGGTTCGGACCACGCTGTCCCTACTTCGCGGCCGAGGTCTGCGACAGCTCGGTACCGACCGCCGAGCAGATCGACGACGGTCACCTGGCGGCCTGCCACCGGCTCGATGTGGTGACGGAGTCAGCGACATGAGCGCACTCCTGGTTGAGGACGTGGTGAAGGAGTACCCCACGCACGGAGGGCTCCTCCATCGACGGACCGGGTCCGTCCAGGCGGTCTCCGGCGTCTCCCTCGAGGTGCCCGCCGGCCAGACCTTCGGGCTGGTGGGCGAGTCGGGGTGTGGCAAGAGCACGCTGGGTCGGGCGATCGTCCGGCTGACCGACATCCAAGGCGGGTCGATCTCGCTCGGGAGCGACACGATATCGACCTTGTCCCACCATGATTTCCGAGCGGTGCGGCGCCGGATCCAGCTCGTGTTCCAAGACCCCTTCGCCTCCCTCAACCCGCGGCTGAGTGTGCGGTCGATCATGACCGAGCCGTTGGTCGTGCATGGACTTCACGCCGATCGGCGGGAGGCCAGGATCAAGGAGCTGCTCGAGCTGGTCGGCCTGGACCCGGACCACGTCAGCCGGTTCCCGCACGAGTTCTCCGGCGGACAGCGGCAGCGGATCGGCATTGCTCGCGCCCTCGCGGTGGAGCCGCAGGTCCTCGTCCTGGACGAGCCGGTGAGTGCGTTGGACGTCAGTGTCCAGGCGGGGATCCTGAACCTGCTCGACGACCTGCAGCGAGAGCTCGGTCTGACCTATCTGTTCATCGCGCACGACCTGTCCGTCGTGCGGCACCTCAGCCATCGGGTGGGCGTGATGTATCTCGGTCGGGTGGTCGAGCAGGGGCCGGTGGACACCTTGTTCGAGCGTCCGCTGCACCCCTATACGCAGGCGCTGCTCTCGGCCGTGCCGGTGGCCGACCCCCGCATCGAACGGTCGAGGGAACGCATCGTGCTCCAGGGCGACGTGCCCAGTCCGGCGGACCCGCCCTCGGGTTGCCGGTTCCGCACCCGCTGCTGGCGGGCCACGCAGATCTGCGCGACCACCGTCCCGGAGTCCCGTCTCCTCGACGGCCGTCAGGTCGCCTGCCACCACGCGGACACCGCCGCGCCCGCTCATGAAGCCTGACCAGACGAGGAAGGACACGATCATGCCGCAGCACCGGATCGCCGTGATCCCCGGGGACGGCATCGGCAAGGAGGTCATGCCGCAGGGCGTGCGTGTCCTGGAGCAGGCCTGCCGTCTGCACGCCGTCGACCTGGTCATCGAGGAGTTCGATATCGCCAACGCGGAACACTTCCAGCGGACCGGCGCGATGCTCCCCCAGGGGTGGTTCGAGACCCTGCGCGGCTTCGACGCCCTCTTCTTCGGTGCGGTCGGGTGGCCCGACGTCGTGCCGGACCATGTCTCGCTGTGGGGCTCGCTCCTGCAGTTTCGCCGGCGGTTCGACCAGTACGTCAACCTGCGGCCCTGCCGGTCCATGCCGGGTGTGCCGAGCCCCCTGGCGGGGAGGCAGCCGGGTGACATCGACTTCATGGTGGTCCGGGAGAACACCGAGGGTGAGTACTCCAGCATCGGCGGCCGCATGTTCGAGGGCACCGAGCGCGAGCTGGTCGTCCAGGAGACGGTGATGAGCCGGGTCGGCGTCGACCGTGTGCTGGCGTACGCCTTCGACCTGGCCGGCAAGAGGCCCGCCCGGCACCTGACCTCCGCGACCAAGAGCAACGGGATCTCGATCTCCATGCCGTACTGGGACGAGCGGGTGGCGGCGATGGCACAGCAGCACCCGGACGTCCGGTGGGACCAGTTCCACATCGACATCCTGGCCGCGAACTTCGTGCTCAAACCGGATCATTTCGACGTGGTCGTGGCGAGCAACCTGTTCGGTGACATCCTCAGCGATCTCGGGCCGGCCTGCACCGGCACGATCGGGATAGCGCCCAGCGCGAACATCAACCCGTCTGGTGACTTCCCGAGCCTGTTCGAGCCGGTGCACGGGTCGGCCCCGGACATCGCCGGGAAGGGTATCGCCAACCCGATCGGTCAGATCTGGTCCGCGTCGATGATGCTGGAGCACCTGGGCCACCCGTCGGCTGCGGCCGCCGTGCTCAGCGCCATCGAGGAGGTGCTGGAGGCCGGCCCTGACGGAGCGCCATTGACGCCGGACATGGGAGGCCGGGCGACGACCGCAGACCTCGGCGACGCCCTGGTTCAGGCCGTGCCGGGGCCGTCTTGACCCGTGACCGCAGTCAGGGGATCGCCATTGACTATCTCGATGACAGTAGCCGCGGTGCGCCGTGTGCCGGTTGGCTCGAGCGTGACAGTATCGCGCCATGACAACCCGTGGACCCGCAGCAAAACGGAGCGGCAAGAAGGCGCGGCGACCCCGCTCCTCGCTCAGCCGCCAGACCATCCTCGAGGCGGCGGAGGCGATCGCGGTCCGGGAGGGGATGGAGGGCCTCACCTTTGCTGCGTTGGGGGAGGAGCTCGGCGCGCACGCGACCTCGATCTACCGCCACTTCCGTGACAAGGACGAGTTGCTCCTCGAGTTGATCGACGCGGTGCGCGCCAAGGGCTACGTCGACCCCATCGCCTCGACCGGTGACTGGCGAGAGGACCTGCGGTTCATTGCGCGCGCGATTCACGACAACTACCTGCGCTTCCCCTCCCTGGCGCCGCAGATGGCGATTCGGACGACGCGGCGCCCCACGGAGTTTCACAACGTCGAGTTCGCCCTGGACGCCCTGCGTCGCGCGGGCCTGTCCGACGAGTCGGCCGTGACGATGATCCGCGTGTTCGGCAACTTCGTCCGGTCCACCTCGGCGATGGAGGCGGCGATCCGTGCCCTGCCGGATCAGGTCCGCAAACTCGACGAGCTGTCCTGGCAGGTGGAGTACCGGCAGCTTGACCCGGAGGAGTATCCCAACATCGCCCACCTCTCCGACCGGCTTCTGTTCATCGGTGATCCCCGGGTCTTCGAGGAGGGGGTCGAGCTGATCCTTGACGCCATCGAGGTGCGGGCCCGCGAGGATGCCACCCGGGCTGCCGAGACCTCGTGACCGCGCTGGCTCAGCGCGCGGCGGTCGTCCGCCCCGGCCGCACCCAGCCACGGCGCACCGGC
>CAYRLV010000093.1:0-11770 GCA_964425155.1 uncultured Ornithinicoccus sp.
CACGCTCGTCGGGCCGAAGTCGCGCTCGCTGCGGTGCTGGTTGGCCAGCACCTCCGCGCCGGAGGTGGAGTCGAGGTTGCCGGTCGGCTCGTCCGCGAAGACGATCGACGGGCGGCTCATCAGCGCCCGGGCACAGGCGACCCGCTGCTGCTGCCCCCCGGACATCTCGCTGGGACGGTGCCCCAATCGGTCACGCAGCCCGACGGCGTCGATCACCGTGTCGAACCACGCGCTCTCGGGTTGGCGCCCGGCGATCGACAGCGGCAGCAGGATGTTCTCCTCCGCGGTCAGGGTCGGCACCAGGTTGAACGACTGGAAGACGAACCCGATCCGGTCGCGGCGGAGCTCCGTGAGCCTCTTGTCGGACAGTCCGGCGATGTCGGTGTCCCCGATGTGGATCCGGCCGGAGTCGACGGTGTCCAGAGCGGCCAGGCAGTGCATCAGCGTGGACTTGCCGGAACCGGACGGGCCCATCACTGCGGTGAACTCGGCAGCGCCCACGTCCAACGTGACGCCGTCCAGGGCTCGGACCTCGGCGTCTCCGCTGCCGTAGACCTTGCTGAGGTCGCTGGCACGCGCGGCAAAGGTGGTCATACGTGTCTCCCCGAGAGGTGCGGTCTTTCGCACGAGCGTAAGCGACCGGCACCCCGGTGGGTACGGCTTTTTGTCCTCATCCACCCGTGACGGATGTCAGGGGTCGTCCAGCGGCCGCCGCCCGCGCACCTGCCAGGTCGGCGATTGAACCCGCCCGGTCCGCACGGCGTGTCCACAGTGGCGAAGGAGGCGGATCCGGTGTGGAGCAAGGCAATCGGAGGTCGTGAGCGGTCGGCCGAGTGCCGGAGCGGGCGCCATCGGCACCCTCGCCACCGTGGAACGACCGGACGGCCGGCACCAGGTGACCGTGGACGGCATACCGCTCTACACCTTCTCGCTGGACTCCTCGCCCGGTCAGGTGACCGGAGACGGCGTGCGGGACCGTTTCGGGGGCGCTCCTTCGAGTGGCACGTCGTGCGGCCGGGCGCGAGCTCGACCTCCGGCACCGGTGGGTCCGGCCCCGCAGGCGGTGGCGGCTACTGAACCGCGTGTGTCGCGGTGACCACGGCGACGGCATAGAGGGCCAGGACGAGAAGGCCGATCAGGGTGCGCAGCGCGGTGGCCCGACGGGCACCGGTGGCGACGTCGGTGGCCAGGGCACCGTCGGCGGCCAGCGCGCGCCGGCGCAGCCTGGTCATCGCCCGGGCCTGTCGCACGCCCGCCCCGGTGGTCACGATGACGGCCACGACCAGCACCACCAAGGTGGTGGCCAGTCCGTCCCAGGGTCGGCTGCCGAGCAGGATGCCCCCGGTGACGAGGACGACGACCATGGCGGTCGCCGCCACCGGCAGGAACTCGCGGCCGACCTGACGGAAGAGGGCCACCCGCGCGCCGTCCTCCAACTGCTGCCGGCTGGCGCGGCTGACGAGGATGAGCAGGACGAATCCGCCGAGCCACACCGAGGCGCCGAGGACGAGGAGCCCGGTCAGGAGGGCGGTGACAGGGGTGGGCATCGGGCGTCGTTCTCCTCGGTGCGGATTCGGGTGTGGAATCGGGACAGAACGGTGGATCGTGTCGCCGCCTAATTTATCACCACTGTGATCGTGAATATTCCTCTGGTGTCCCTGTGGACAACGCCAGCGGGCAGGGCGTGAACCGGCCTACCTTGGCGGTGTCGAAAGGGGAACACGATGACCAGGTGGACGGTCGACACCTCGGCGGTCGAGGCCGGGGGAGCCGGGATGACCACGGCGGGCAACGACGTGGCCGCAGCCGCCAGGGACGTCGCCGCCGCGCTGACCCGCATCGCAGCGGCCGGCGGGGACGCCGGGGTGGCGGACTCGGCATCGCGTGCGGCCCGGCGACTGGGCGGCGCGGTGATCGAGTTGGGGTCGGGCACGGCACGACTGGGCGAGGCCGCGGCTCTCGCGGCACGGCACTACGTCGTGACCGAGTCGCACGTCGCGGGAGCCTTCGAGGCGGCCCCACAATGAAGGCACCCCACGAAGCCACCCCACGAGGTCTTCCACTCGCCAGCTTGCTCCACGACCTCGCGGGGGTCCCGGCCCCCGCTCCTTCGTGGGGGCGAGCGTGACGGCGGTGGCCGGCGACCCGCAGGCGCTGCGCGCGGCCGCCCGCACGCTGTCCGGGCGGGCGATCTCCGTGCAGCACGCGTCGCGCGAGGTGGGTTCCCGAGCCCGTCTCGCCCACGCCGGGTGGCAGGGCACGGCGGCCGTCCGGTTCGTCGCGGCGTCGGACCACGCCGTCCGCGCGCTGCGGACGACGGGTGCCCGTCTGGGTGAGGTGGCCGGTGCGACGGAGCGCTATGCCACGGAGCTCGAGGCCGCTCAACGGCGGGTCGTCGAGCTGGAGCGGCGCCAGGACTCGGCCGAGCAGGAGTTGCGTCGGCGGCGCCACGCGGCCGAGTCCGATGCAGGGGCGGGCTCCGGTGGGAGTGGCAACGATGCCGACCTGCAGGCCGCGGCCGCGATGGTGCGGGCGCTCGCTCAGCTCGCCGACGGTGCCGCCGCGCAGCAGGCTGCGGCCGCGCGGTGTTACCGGGATGCGCTGGAGCGCGCCGGGGTCGGTCGGTTGGAGTCCTGGGTCGGCGATGTCGGCGCCCTTGCCGAAGGCGTGCGCAAGTCGATCAGGACGATCAAGCGCACGGCCTCCACCGCGTCCTTCTTCCAGCACCTGAGGTATGCGGCGAAGTCCGCCGAAGACTGGGTTCGCGTGCTGTACGCGCGCGAGGCGGGCGAGATCCTCGACAAGCTGCTGCACGGCCCCGCCGCGCCCTACGTGCACGCAGCGCACTGGATAGCGATCCCGGCTCGTGTGCTGGTGAAGGCCACTCCACCCCTGACGTTGGACCGTGGTCTCAACGATCTGCTCACGGGTGGGGGCTACTCCGGTTGGCGCGGCACCACCACCCGCGTGCTCGGCGGTCTGGCCGCGCTCGGGGCCGCCGCCGCGATGACCCCCGCCGTCGTCGTCCCGCAGGTGGGCATCCCGGCCGCCGTCTTCATGACCGTCTACGACGCGTGGAAGACCGGCAACTGGATCTACGACCACCGGTCCGAGATCGCCGCGGGGGCACGCAGCCTCGCGCACGGGATCGCGCGCGGGGCCACGTCCGTGGTGGACGCCCAGGTGAAGGGGTGGCTCACGGCCGCTTCCGCCGCCCGTTCCTACTACGCGTTCCACGTGCGGGCGGCGCGCACGATCGCCCGCAGGCTGTCGCCGGACCTCGAGGGCGTGGCCACGCTGGCCCCCGGGACGATCAGCCGGCTGCGTGGGGCACGCAGGTCGGGTGACACGCTGCGCCGGCTGCTCGCGGACGTGCCGAAGCCGCTCGGCCCGGTGCCGCTCCGGTCCAGCCCGATCGACCGGCTGTCCCGGAGGTGGCGCCGCGGACTCGACCGCTGCCGGTCCCCGTTCTGGCCGGCCGGCCCGATGTCGCGACCGCTGGGGACCGTGCCTCCGCTGGTCTGCACGGCCTGGTCAGGGGCCTCCCGGTGACTGCGGACGCCGTGCGCCCACGAAGCCCGGGAGAGGACGACACCAGCGACACGATGGTGCCCGAGCCACTGGTCGAGCTCACCGACGAGGAGACCGTCGTGCTCTTCGGGCGCGACCCGGACCTGGTCGCGCTGCCCTACCTCGACCTCGTGCCCGAGGAGGAGCACCGCCTCGTGCTCCAGACCGCCTACCGGTCGCTGTTGTCGCGCGGTCTGATCGCACCGGTCGCGCCCGGCCGACCACCGCGAGAGGACGGCCGGCCCGAGGCCGAGGCCAGCGCCGCTCTGGCCGCGTTGACCCAGCTGCGCACCGGTGCGCCGGTCCTGCTGTGCGTGTCGCGGGTCGAGCAGGAGGAGTGCGTGCTGCGGTATGCGCACGTGGCCGACGAGTTCGTCGTGGTCGAGGACGTGGTCGAGGGCGGGCTGCACCGGTTCGGCTGGGTGGCCCGCGACCGGCTCCGGGAGGCGCTGCAGGTCTTCCTGGTGCCCGACGACGCGGCCGCCGGGTCCGGTGCTCCGGTCACCGTGGACGTGTCACGGGAGGAACAGCCGGACCAGCAGGAGGAGCCCCTCGCCGCGCGCCCCGTCCCGTCCGTGCTCGAGAGCGCCACCGTGACCCTCGACGTGTGCGTGCGTCAGCGGCTGGACGACGGGCCGGACACGCTGCTGGGGATGTTCCTGGGGCCGGGCGGCTGCTGGCTGACCCGTGCCCGGTTCGGCGCCGGCGGCGACCTCACGTTCGAGCCGTTCGACCCTGCCGACGTCGGCGCCCTGGTGGACGACCTGGTCTGCCGGGCCGAACGCGCCGTTGCCGAGGCGGCGGAACGGTATTCACAGCCTCCCGGTGCGCCACTCCCGGACGAGGAGGGCGCCGAGGTAGACCCCGCCGACGCCGGCGGTGACGATGCCCACCGGGAGGTCCTGCACGAGCGGAACCTGCTGGACGATCAGGTCGGCGACCACGAGGATGAGCGACCCGGTGACCGCTGACGTGACCACCGCCGCGCCGTGCCCTCGGGTGATCCGCTTGGCCACCTGGGGTGCGGTCAGGGAGACGAAGGCGATCGGCCCGGCGACCGCGACCGCGGCGGCCGACAGGGCGACCGCGATCAGGATCGACCCGCTGCGGGTGCGCCGAGCCCCGGCCCCGAGCGCATCCGCCAGGTCGTCGCCCAACTCGATCAGGCGCAGTCGCCGACCCAGCACCAGCGCCGGCGGCAGCAGCACGACGAGGGCGAGTCCGATGACCAGCGCGTCGTGCCAGGTCCGCGCCGACAGACTGCCGGCGAGATACGCCGCGAGGGCGGCGGCCTGGTCGCGCAAGGTGACCAGCACGACATACTGGATCACCGCCAGCGAGATGGCGGCCACCCCGATCCCGGCGATGATGAGGTGGCTCGGCGACGAGAAGCCGCGCCCGGTCGAGACGTAGACCACCAACGCTGCGGCCACGGCGCCCCCGGCGGCCCCCACCGGCACCGGGACGGCGCCCGACCAGAACAGCGTGGCCGCCGCGGCCCCGGCCCCCGCGCCGGCGGTGAGGCCGATGACGTCCGGGCTGGCGAGCGGGTTGCGGGTCACCGTCTGGAACAGCGCGCCCGACACCGCCAACGCGGCACCGGCTGCCACCGCCACCACCAGCCGCGGCCCGCGCAGCCGCTCCAGGGCGAACGCCTCGACGCCGTCGGCGCCCCCGGTGAGGGCACGCGGCAGCCGGTGCAGGGGGATCCCGAGGTCGCCGAGGGTGAGCGTGGCCACGCCCAGGGCCAGCACCAGGACGATCACCAGCACCGTGTACGGCACCGACCGGGCCGGCACCGGGACGGCGACGGCGTCGCCCAGGCGCAGCACCCGGCTCGACCCGTGGCCGCGGCTCATGTCGCCACCCGGATCCGCCGCACCAGCGCGAGCAGCACCGGGGCGCCGATGAACGCCGTGACCACCCCCACCATGAGCTCCTGCGGGCGGATCACCACCCGACCGATCACGTCGGCCACGAGCAGCAGTGCCGGTCCGAGCACCAGGGCGACCGGGAGCTGCCACCGGTGGTCGCTGCCGACCACCACCCGCACGACGTGTGGCACCGCCAGCCCGATGAACGCGATCGGCCCGACCGCCGCCGTGGCGGCGCCGCACAGCAGGGTGGCTGCCACGATCCCCAGCAGCCGGGTGCGGCCGGGGCGGGAGCCGAGCGCGGCCGCAGCCGCGTCGCCCAGGGCCAGCGCGTTGAGCCGGTTCGAGAGTCCCGCGGCGAGCAGGAGACCCGCGCAGACGAACGGCAGGACCTGCAGCAACGTGCTCGTGGTCGCGCCGGCCAGGGATCCCACGACCCAGTAGCGGTAGTTGTCGAAGACGGTCGGCAGGCCCAGCGCCACGGCCTGGACGTAGGCGCTGAGCACCGCGGTGAGCACGGCGCCGGCCAGCACCAGCCGCACCGGCGTGGCGCCCTGCCCACCCGAGCCCACGACGTGGACGAGCCCCATGGCGAGGAAGGCGCCGGGCAGGGCCACCCACACCGTGCTCGCACCGGTCCCGGTGCCGAGGAACGCCGTCGCGGTGACGATGCTCGCGGCCGCGCCGATGTTCACCCCCAACAGGCCCGGGTCGCCGAGCGGGTTGCGCGTGATGCCCTGCATGACCACGCCGGCCACGGCCAGCGCGGCCCCCGCGAGGACACCGGCCAGGGTGCGCGGCACCCGGCTGTCGACGACGCTGCGCAAATAGGTGTCGCCCTCACCGCCCAGGGCCGCGACGACGTCGCCCAGGGGGACCGCCTTGCTGCCGAGCGCCAGACTGGCCAGCACGGCCAGCACCAGCAGGGCCAGACAGCCGATCAGGCGGGCAGGGCGGCCGACCGGGGCGCGCCGCGAGGCGGTCGGCCCGGGGCGTCCCGTGCGGGCCGACGGCGCGCCGGCCCGCACGTCACTGCGTGCCACCGACGGTCACTGCTCGATGCGGTCGATCGCCTTGCCGATCATCGGGACGTAGCGCTCGATCGTCCACGGGACGGTCAGCGGGTTGATCATCGACGACCCGGTGACGAACGGCCGGTCGTCGCTGGTCACCAGACCGCCGTCCTTGATCGCCGGCATGCTGGCGTACAACGGCTGCGCCTCGATCTGCTTGCGGGTCTTCGCGTCGCTGTAGAAGGTGAACAGCAGGTCGGCGCCCTTGAGCTTGTCGGCGTTCTCCAGCCCGAGCACGGAGGAGTCGGTGCCCTTGGCCTCCGGCAGCATCGGCACGACCGGGTCGACCTTCAGACCCATCTTGCGCAGCATCGCGACCCGCTGTTCGTCGGGGAGGAAGACCCCCAGCGTGCCCGGCCCGTCGGTGTAGATGTAGGCGAAGGTGTGCTGGGCGAACTCCGGGTGGTCCTTCCGGACCTTCGCGAACCGTGCGTTGATCTTGTCGATCTCGGTCTCGGCCTGCTCCTTCTTGCCCAGCGCCTTGCCGACGATCCGGATCTGCTGGTCCCAGTCGGTGCTCCACGGCTGGTCGGGGTAGCCGACCGTGGGTGCGTAGTCGTTGAGCACGTCGAACTGCTTCTGGGTCAGTCCGGACCACGGCGCGAGGATGAGGTCGGGGTCGAGCTTCAGCACCGCTTCGATGTCCAGCTCGGTGCCGCCGGTGAACTGCTTCGGGAGCGTGCCGCCCCGCTTGGTCACGGCCTCGTGGACCCACGGCAGGTATCCGGTCTCGTCGCTGCCCCACTCGTACTTCTCGGTGCCGACCGGGATGACACCGAGAGCGATCGCGGTCTCGGTCGATCCCTGCCCGAGCGTGACGACGCGCTCCGGCGGCTCGGTGATCGTCGCGGTGCCGAGCGCGCTCTCGATCGTCACCGGGAAGGCGTCGGTGCTCCCCGAGGAGCCGCCCGCCTCCGTGGCACCATCGCCCGAACCGCCTGTGTTTCCTGCGTTCTCGGGACCCCCCGCGCCCCCGCCGCTGCCGCACGCCACCAGGGCGGCGAGCAGACAGGCGACGACGGCGACCAGCGGGGCGGGTCGGTGTCCTGGTCGGGTGCGTCGGGGCATGGATCGTCCTTTCGTCGGCTGGGGGTGCGGGGCAGCGCTCAGCGGCCGGCACCGGTGCCCGTCAGTGGTGTTGTCGTGCAGGTATGCGGGGCCGGTCGCCTCAGGACTCGGCGTGCCCCACCCGCCAGTAGCCCATGAAGGCGACCTGGCGGCGGTCCCATCCGCGCTCGCCGACGAGGTGCCGGCGCAGCGTGCGGATCGCGGCGGCCTCGCCGGCGAGCCACGCGAAGGCGTCCGCGGCCGGCTCGTGCTCGGGCACCTCCCACAGCTCGGTGTCGGTGTCGTGACCGTCGGCCGGCTCCAGGTCCTCGAGGCGGGCGTCGTCCGCCTGCCGGGGGCCAACCGCGAGGTCCGAGGTCACGGCGGCGACCAGCGGGGCGCCGTGCGCTGCCGGCGGGCTGCCGCCGGTCGACCGGGGCAGCCACCGCACGTCGACCCCGGCAGGCGCGGCCAGGTGCAGCACGTCCGCGTCCGTCGGGACCTCGAGGAAGACCTGTCCACGCACGTGTCCCGGGAGTGACCCGAGGATGGATCCGACGGCGGGCACGGCGGTCTCGTCGCCCGCGAGCAGCACCTCGGTGGCGGCCCCGGGTCGCCACTCGACGCCGGCCAGGGCCGAGTCGCCGCGCCGATCCGGCCCGACCAGGAGGCACGCGGCGCCGACCGCTGCGCGTCCGGCCCAGGCCGACGCCGGTCCGGCGTCACCGTGCCGCACGAAGTCGACGTCGACCTCGCGCCGGTCCTGCCGGACGTCCCGCACGGTGTAGGTCCGGAAGGGGTTCTGCCGCTCGGTGGGGAGTTGTCGCCAGGTGCTGTACCAGTCGTCACCGCGGGGGAAGTCGGCGAATCCGTCATCGCCGTGGCCGTCCAGGGGCAGCACCACCTTGATCCGCTGGTCGAGGCAGGTGTCGCCGAACAGCTCGAGGTCGGGTCCGGTGAACGTGACCCGCACGAAGTGCGGGCTCAGCACGGTCACCGCGGCGACGGTCACGTCGAAGCGGCGGTAGGCCGGCACCGTGTCGGTGGCGGCGGACTGCTGCGGCACGGGGGATCTCCTCGGTCTCAGGGCACGACGGACTCGGGTTGCATCTGTTAGGCAAGGCTCACCTTATACATGGGCCAGGGGAGGCGTCACGCCGGCGGCGCCGGACTCCCGAACCCGGTCGGGCACTCCCGGGAGCACCCTCCGTGTCGGGTCCCGCACGTGATGTGCCCGACAATGAGGGAGTGAAGCACCAGCGCAGCGTCATCCTGCTCGGCTCGACCGGCTCCATCGGCACGCAGGCCATCGACGTCATCCGGCGGAACCCCGAGCGGTTTCGCGTGACCGCGCTGACCGCGGGAGGCGCCCACGTCGACCTCGTGGCCGACCAGGCGGTCGAGCTCGGCGTCGAGGCGGTCGGCCTCGCCTTCGGCGACGCCGACGAGGCGCGGGACGCGATCCGGGACGCCGCGGCCCGTGCCGGGCGCCGCGGCCCGGTCCCCGAGGTGCTCGTCGGTCCGGACGCGAGCACCACGCTGGCCGGGGCGGGCGCCGACGTGGTGCTCAACGGCATCACCGGGTCGATCGGGCTGCGGCCCACGCTGGCGGCGCTGGGCGCGGGCAGCACCTTGGCGCTGGCGAACAAGGAGTCGCTGATCGTCGGGGGGCCGCTCGTGCAGGCCGCGGCCAGGCCGGGGCAGATCGTGCCGGTGGACAGTGAGCACAGCGCGATCGCCCAGTGCCTGCGCGGCGGCACCCGGGAGGAGGTGCAGCGGCTGGTGATCACCGCGAGCGGGGGCCCGTTCCGCGGACGCACCCGCGAGGAGCTGCTCGACGTGACCGTCGACCAGGCGCTGCAGCACCCCAACTTCGCGATGGGCCCGGTGATCACCACGAACTCGGCCACCCTGGTCAACAAGGGCCTCGAGGTGATCGAGGCGCACCTGCTGTTCGACGTGCCGTTCGAGCGGATCGACGTGGTCGTGCACCCCCAGCAGCTGATCCACTCGATGGTCGAGTTCGTCGACGGATCGACGCTGGCGCAGGCGGGGCCACCGAGCATGCTCGTGCCGATCGCGCTCGGGCTCTCCTGGCCGCGTCGGGTCCCGGGCGCAGGGCCGGTGATCGACTGGAGCCAGGCGGCTCGCTGGGAGTTCGACCCGCTCGACGACGAGGCCTTCCCCGCGGTCGGGCTGGCCAAGCAGGTCGGCGCCGCGGGGGGCACCTACCCCGCCGTCTACAACGCGGCCAACGAGGAGTGCGTGCAGGGGTTCTTCGACGGGCGGATCCGGTTCGTCGACATCGTCGACACGGTGGCGCGCGTCGTGCACGACGCGGGGGAGCACGGCTGCCCCGGCGTGAACCATCCCGCCGCCCTGGACGTTGAGACCGTGCTGGCCGCCGATGCCTGGGCCCGGGAGCGGGCGCGGCACACGCTGGGCGGAGCAGGGAACGAGTCGATGGAGTCGGGGGGCGCCCGTCAGGGCGCCGGGAGGGAGACGCGGCCGTGCTGATGTACCTGCTCGGCGTGCTCGTCGTCGCGATCGGCGTCGGCCTGTCCATCGCACTGCACGAGCTCGGACACCTGGTCCCGGCCAAGCTCTTCGGGGTCAAGGTCAAGCAGTACATGATCGGATTCGGCCCCACGCTGTGGTCCCGGCAGATCGGTGAGACCGAGTGCGGCCTCAAGGCGATCCCGCTCGGGGGATACGTCCGGATGATCGGCATGTTCCCCCCGAAGCCGGGCGAGGACGAGCGGCAACTGCGCGCCTCGTCCACCGGGCGGTTCAGCCAGCTCGCCGACCAGGCGCGCGCCGAGTCGATGGAGGAGATCGAGCCGGGCGACGAGAACCGCGTCTTCTACAAGCTGGCGGTGTGGAAGAAGATCATCATCATGGCCAGCGGGACGGTCACCAACCTGGTCATCGCGGCGGTCCTGCTCGCCGGGATCTTCACGCTCTACGGCATGCCGACGGCCACCCCCACGTTGAGCGCCATCTCCCCGTGCGCTCCCCACGACATGACCACCGCGTCGCAGACGCAGCACTGCGGGGCGGCGCTCGAGTCGCCGGCCAAGAAGGCCGGCCTGCAGGCCGGCGACACCATCGTCCGGATCAACGGCGACCCGGTGTCGACGTGGAGCGAGACGACCAAGGCGATCAAGGCCAGTGGCGGCACCCCGCTCCACCTGGTGGTGGAGCGGGACGGCAAGCGTCTGCCGATCACCGTCACCCCGGTGGTCCGCGACATGCCGACCTACACCGACGACGGCAAGCTGGCCGTCGACGCCCAGGGCAACCCGGTGACCGAGCGGGTCGGCTTCCTGGGCGCCACCGGGTCGGTCGAGAACATCCCCGGCCCGATCACCGAGGCACCGGCATTCGTGTGGGACGGGCTGTCGCAGACGGCGAGCGTCTTCGTGCGCATCCCGCAGAAGATGGTGGGCGTCGTCGAGGCCGCGTTCTCCTCCGAGGAACGGGACCCGAACGGCCCGATCTCGGTGGTCGGCGTGGGCCGCATCGCGGGGGAGGTGACCGAGGGGGGCGCCGGTGGGGCCCTGGACAGCCTGGGCGCCAAGGCCGCGTTCCTGGTCAGCCTGATCGCCTCGCTGAACCTCGCGCTCTTCGTCTTCAACCTGATCCCGCTGCTTCCGCTCGACGGCGGCCATGTCGCCGGTGGGCTGTGGGAGGCGATCAAGCGTGGGTGGGCCCGGCTGCGGCGCAAACCCGACCCCGGCTACGTCGACGTGGCCAAGGCGCTGCCGGTCGCCTACGCCATGTCGACCGTGCTCATCGTCATGTCGGCCCTGCTGATCTATGCCGACCTGGTCGACCCGGTCCGGGTGGTCGGGTGACCCCGCTGCGTTCGTGTGCGCGCCGGCCGTGCGAGATACTGGAACCATGAACCACCCCACGAAGACCACCCCACGAAGTCCTCGCTCGCGCCTCGCTCGGTACTTCGCGGGGGTCCCGGTCTCCGCTCCGCTCCGATACGTCACGGGGGCCCCGGAATGAGCGTTTCCCTCGGTATGCCGTCCGCACCCCCACCAGCGCTGGCGCCCCGCCGCCGGTCGCGCAAGATCCGGGTCGGCAAGGTCGAGGTCGGGGGGGACGCCCCCATCTCGGTGCAGTCGATGTGCACCACCCCCACGACCGACATCAACGCCACCCTGCAGCAGATCGCCGAGCTGACCGCCGCCGGCT
>CAYRLV010000094.1:0-11709 GCA_964425155.1 uncultured Ornithinicoccus sp.
GCACCGGCGTCTCGACCTCCTCGGTGGGGGCGCCGGTGCCGGGTTCGCCGGTGGTCTCGATGACCTCGGTGGGTTCGGTGGGTTCGGTGGCGGCGGGTTCGCCGGTGGGGTCGATGACCTCGGTGGGTTCGGTGGGTTCGGTGGCGGCGGGTTCGCCGTTGCCGGGCTGGGTCTGGTCCACGGCTTGCTCCTCGTCGTCGGGGTTCGTCCTGTGCGGCCCGGGCGTCTCGTTGGTCATGGCCGGTCCACCCGGATCTGCCCGGTGCCGACGCTCGCGTCGAGCACCACCTCGGTGGGTCCGTCTCCGATCACCACATCGCGCGAGACGCCGAGCCCGTTGCTGGTGTCGCTCTGCCCGTCGGCGCTGACGTAGCCCCGCGGGAGCTTGATCTCACCCGCGGCCACGTGCGCCTTGACCCGCACGGTCAGGTCGTCGGGGACGATCACGGTCAGCCCGCCGATGCCGACCGAGGTGTCGATCCGGGCCCGGTCGAGGCCCTCGGCGGGCAACCGGGTCAGGTCGATCGTGCCGTCGCCGATCATCACCCGGTAGTCCGCGTCGGTGGACACCACGGACGGCACCCAGCGCTCGGTGCCGACCCGGCCGCCGAAGCGGAGGTTGTCCGGGGCGGCCGCGCCGGCGATGGTCACCAGTCCCATCAGGACGGCGATGAATCCGACCACTCCGGACCGCCGCCCCCACAGCCCGACGAGCAGGAGCACCACGCCGAAGACCGCGAGCGCCGCGGCGAGCGCGATGACGTCCCAGTTGCCGGAGAAGCCCGCGACCGGTCCGCTCCACTGCAGCGCTCCGTAGGCCATCAGGGCGAGCCCGATGGTGACGATCGCCAGCACCGCTCCGCCGGAGGGTCGGCGGGACTCCCGGGCGGCGCGCCGGCGCTCGCGGCGCCGGTGCGACTTCTCGGTGAGGCGTTCGGCCTCGTCCTGGCTGCGAGCGGACACCCGGTCGCCGAGCTCCACGCTGCGCGTCGAGATCCGGTCGCCGAACTCCTGGCTCCGGGCGGACACCCGGTCGCCGAGCTCCCGGCTGCGGGCGGACAGGTGCTCACCCCACTGCTGCCCCTGGGACGACACGTGCTCGGCCCACTGCCGGCCGTGGGCCCCCGCGCGCTCGCCCCACTCCTGCGCGTGCCGTTCGCGCCGCTCCTGCCGGGACGCTCGCTGCTCGGGCGAGGACGCGGGAGGGTCCTTGCGCGCCGCGGCGAGGAACCACCAGACCACACCCACGACGAGGAGCAGCAGCCACGGGAAGTTCCAGCCGAAGACCCCGTCCCCCCACCACCAGGGGAAGCCGCTGAACAGCACCAGGGCCGCGACGACGGTCAGCAGGATCGAGCTCAGGTCGCCCTCGCGGACCGCGCGCTCGACCGCGATGTCGCCCAGGTCGTCGGGCAGCAGGGCCCAGGCGAGCAGGTAGAGCGTGACCCCGACGCCGCCGAGCACGCCCAGCAGCACCATGCCGGCCCGGACGAGTGTCGGGTCGACGCCGAACCGGTCGCCGATACCCGAGCACACGCCGCCGATCCACTTGTCGTCGGACCTGCGGAAGACACCGAGCCCTCGTATGGCGTCGAAGGCCTGGTCGAGCCCCCCGCGCCGGCCGCTGCGGTCGTCCTGGGTAGCGCCCTCGGCGCCACCGGGCCGGTCGCCGCCGGTGGTGCTCCCGGCGCTCGTGTCGGCGTCCCCGTGCGGGACGCGCTGCTGGTCATCCGTCATGCCTCGATGGTGTCGTGGTGGGCGGCCGCTTGCCATGAGGGTCGACCCTGACCGCACCCTGACTGTCCCTCGGCGGGCCCCTGAAACCTCGCTCCGCGGGCCGATCCGGCCCCCGGAGTGGGTGATGATGGGGTGGTGCCCACGCCGTACGAGCGACCCGACCGGACCCAGAGCGGTCCGGAGGTCGCGCGACCCCGGGTGCGCCGGCCGAGGGACGGCCGGGTCATCGCCGGGGTCTGTCGGGGCATCGCCGACCACCTCGGCCTGCCGGTGCGCTACGTGCGGATCGGGTTCGCCGTGGCCGCGTTGCTGGCGGGCGCGGGCCTGGTGAGCTACGCGTTCCTGTGGGCCCTCACCCCGGAGGGCGAGTCGACGCCGGCGCGCGGGGGAGGCCCGCGGACCGCGCCGCCCCGGCGCACCACCCGGCCGGACAGGGGCGAGGACGGTGGCAAACCACGGCTCGACACGGAGGGCGGACGCACCCTGCTGATCGGCGGGTTGCTCGTCCTCGTCGGGCTCGGTGTCTTCCTGCAGAACCGCGGCGTGGACCTGCGACTGGGCGTCCTGGTCCCGGTGCTCGCGATCGCGGTGGGCGCCGTGCTGGCCTGGTCGCGGCTGGACGACGCGGCGCGCGACCGGTGGGCCTCCGGCGGTGGCCGGGGCCGGGAGAGCCTGACCCGGCTGGTGCTGGGCATCGTGCTGGCCAGTGTGGGCGTCATCGCCCTCGCCGGGCAGGGCCGCGGCCTGGCCAGCCTGTGGAACGTCGGGCTGGGCGCCGTCGCGGTCCTCGCCGGAGCGGTGTTCATCGCCGCGCCGTGGGTGATCCGGCTCTGGAACGGCCTGCAGGAGGCGCAGGCCGAGCGGGTCCGCGAGACCGAGCGCGCGGACATCGCGGCGCACCTGCACGACTCCGTGCTGCAGACCCTCGCGTTGATCCAGCGCAAGGCGGACGACCCGGGCGAGGTGCACCGGCTCGCCCGGGCGCAGGAGCGGGAGCTGCGTGGCTGGCTGTATGCGGGGCCGCGCGGCTCCGAGTCGACGCTCGCCTCCGCGGCGACCGAGGTGAGCCACGAGGTCGAGGACCTGCACGGCATACCGATCGAGTTGGTCGTCACGGGCGACCGGCCGCTGGACGAGGGTGGCACGGCGCTGGTGCGGGCGCTGCGCGAGGCACTGCTGAACGCCGTCCGGCACGGCGCGCCCCCGGTGTCGGCCTACGTGGAGGTCGGGCCGCGGCTGGTCGAGGCGTTCGTGCGCGATCACGGCGCGGGGTTCGACCCGGACACCGTGCCGGAGGACCGGCTCGGGGTGCGCGAGTCGATCCTGGGCCGGATGTCGCGGCATGGCGGCAGCGCCAAGGTCCGGCGGCTCGAGACGGGCACCGAGGTGGCCCTGACCCTGCCCGTCGCCGCTTCCGAGCCCTCCGAGGCCACGGGAGCAGACGCGGACGACCAGCCGGATGTCGAGCAGCAACAAGCAGATTCGTCACCCACGACCGAGTTCGGCGAGGCCGTGGAGCAGCCCACCGCAACATCCCATGGCACGGGAGGAGACTTCAAGTGACCGATCCGATCCGACTCGTCCTCGTCGACGACCACCGCATGTTCCGTTCCGGCGTGAAGGCCGAGCTCGACGCGTCCACCGAGGTCGTCGGCGAGGCCCCCGACGTCGACGCCGCGGTCGCAGTGGTGCGCGAGACGCGTCCCGACGTGGTGCTGCTCGATGTGCACCTGCCCGGCGGAAGCGGCAACGGCGGGGTGGACGTGCTGACCGGGTGCGCCGGTGTGCAGACCGAGGCCGGTGCCCCGGTGCGTTTCCTGGCGCTGTCGGTGTCCGACGCGGCCGAGGACGTCATCGCGGTCATCCGGGCCGGGGCGCGTGGCTACGTCACCAAGACGATCAGCGGCACCGACCTGACCACCGCGATCCACCGGGTCGCCGACGGGGACGCCGTGTTCAGCCCCCGACTGGCCGGTTTCGTGCTGGACGCGTTCGGGGCGGCGGCCGGCGAGATCGCCGAGGTCGACGAGGAGCTCGACCGGCTGAGCGCGCGCGAACGCGAGGTGATGCGGCTGATCGCGCGCGGCTACCAGTACAAGGAGGTGGCCAAGGAGCTGTTCATCTCGGTCAAGACGGTCGAGACGCACGTCTCCTCGGTGCTGCGCAAGCTGCAGCTGTCCTCGCGCCACGAGCTGACCAGCTGGGCGATGGGCCGCCGGTTGATCTGACCGCGTCCCGTGCGTCGCGGCCCGACGTGACGCCCGGTGTGGTGCAGGCTGGTCGCATGCGTCTGCACACCCACGACCAGCTGCTCGAGGCCCTCGACGAGATCGTCGCCCGAAGCAGCCGCGGAGACCGCACCTCGCCCGCGGCCCAGGGCTTTTGGGCTGACCTGTTGACGCGGGCGGACCACCCGCTGGCCACCGACCTGCCCGACGAGAACCTCCTCGACTGGCACGGCCGCGGACTGCTCGGCGACCTGGACGGCCGGAGGGTCCTCGACATCGGGTGCGGCCGGGGCCGCAACGCGCGCTGGTTCGCGGAGCAGGGTGCCGTGGTGGACGGGATCGACATCGCCGCCGACCTGCTCACCGCGGCCCGGCCGGCCATGCCCCGGTCGGCGTCGCTGACGGTGTGTGACGTGCTGCGCGACCCGTTGCCGTGCGCGACCTACGACCTGGTCTACGACTCCGGCTGCTTCCACCACCTGGCGCCACACCGGCGCGAGACCTACGTGCAGCGGGTGCTGTCCACGCTGCCTGCGGGCGGGACCTTCGGGATCGTCGCGTTCTGCGCCGACGAGATCCGGTCCCCGCCCGACGTCGAGATCCTCGCCTCGGGCGACCTCGGCGGCGGGATCGGCTACACGCTGGACGAGCTCGCGCAGATCTTCGCCGCGCTCACTCCGGTGGAGGCTCGCCGGGTCCGCGCCGACAGCGACGGCGGCTTCGGGGCCGACTTCCTGGGCTGCGCGATCTTCCGCCGCCCCGGCGACTCCGCGTAGGACCTCGCCGATGAGTTCAGTGGCGCTCCGGGGTCGGAGCTGGTGAAGCACCGGAAGGAGAAGCCGTGATGTTCGACCTCGGGCCCGCTGCGGACGAGATGAGCCGGCTGGTGCGCGGAGTGCGCGACGACCAGCTCACCGCCCCCACGCCCTGCACCGACTGGACGGTGGCCGACCTGCTCGCGCACGTCCACCAGTTCGCGACCGTGTTCACCGACAACGCCCACAAGGCACCGACCCAGCCGCCCACGACGCTCGTCGACGGGTGGCGCCGGCAGATCCCGGCGCAGCTCGATGCCCTGGGCCACGCGTGGCGCGAGGAGTCGGCCTGGCAGGGGCGCGTGTCGGCGGGAGGCATCGAGATGGACGCCGCCGACAACGCCGTGGTCGGTATCGAGGAGCTGACCGTGCACGGGTGGGACCTGGCTCGGGCGACCGGCGGGTCGCTCCGGGCCACTGAGGACGCCCTCGACGGGGTGGACCGGTTCTTCGAGCTGTTCGGGTCCGAGATCACGCGGGGGCAGGGCGGATTCGGCCCGGCGGTCGCTGCGTCCGGCGACGCGACCCGGCTCGACCGCGCGGTGGCGCAAGCCGGCCGGGACCCGAGGTGGCGGGCGCGCTGAGGTCGTCGGTCCGACGACGGGGAGAACGTGTGGGGGCAGCGCCCCGCCGATCCTCCCCGGTCTGGCGGTCCGGCCTCAGTAGCCGCCGTCGGGCGGGACCATCTCGGCGCGGATCCCGAGCAACCGGATCGGCCGGTCGTCCTCGAGCGCGCGCAGCAGGGCGGCCGCCGTGCCCGCGATCACGTCCGGGTCATAGGTCGGCTCGGGCAGCTTGCGGATCCGAGTCGTGGTGAAGAACGGCTTGAACCGCACCTTGAGGTGCACGCGGGCGCAGGGCCGGCCCTCCTTGCGGATGTCGGCGACCACCTGCTCGGCGAGCGCGCGCAGCGCCGGGGTGGTCTCCTGTTCGCCGACCAGGTCCTGCTGGTAGGTCGTCTCGCGGCCGTGCGCTCGCGGGACCCACGGGGTGTCGTCCACGACAGCGCTCCCGGCGCCGCGGCCGAGCCGGCCGTAGTGCGGGCCCATGGTCGGCCCGAACTCCGCCACCAGCACCGCGTCGTCCGCCTCGGCCAACTGGCGCACCGTCTCGATGCCGCGCGCGGCCAGGCGCTGCTCGATCCGCTTGCCCACGCCCCAGAGGGCCCGGGTGGGCCGGTCGCCCATCACCTCGAACCAGTTGTCGGCGGTGAGCCGGAAGATCCCCTGCGGCTTGCCGAACTCGGTGGCGATCTTGGCCCGCACCAGGGTGTCCCCGATGCCGACCGAGCAGTGCAACCGGGTTGCGTCGAGCACGTCCGCCTGCGCCTGCCGGGCCAGGCCCTCGGGGTCGTCCGTCGAGGTGCCGACGAACGCCTCGTCCCAGCCCAGCACCTGCACGACCACGCCCGGCAGCGCCCGCAACGTCGCCATCACCTGCTCGGAGGCGGCCAGGTAGGTGGGCGCGTCCACGGGCAGCAGCACGGCCTGCGGGCACCGCCGGACGGCGATCTTGAGGGGCATGCCCGACCGCACGCCGAACTCCCGGGCCTCGTAGGACGCGGTGGACACGACGGCCCGCTCGGTCGGGTCACCCCGGCCGCCGACGATGAGCGGGACCCCGGCGAGCTCGGGCCGCCGGAGCACCTCGACCGCCGCGATGAACTGGTCGAGGTCGACGTGCAGCACCCAGCGCGCCATACGCCCATCCTGCCCGGTCGGGGTGACCGGCGGGCGTTCTCGGCTTCGCCCGCGGCCCGCCCCAGCTGGTGGACACCCTGTCCAGCATGCGGACGGGGTGCTTGGTGCTGCGGGACTGCATGTGCCACGTTGAGGGCGTCGCTCCTCCGGGAGCAACCGGGGGGACGTGGATCCCATCACCCACGAGGGAAGGAAGACACGATGAGTCAGTTCGACAACCTGCGCGACAAGGCCACCGAGTTCGCTGAGGAGAACCCGGACAAGGTGGAGCAGGGCTCCGACGCCGTCGGGGACAAGCTCAACGACGCGACCGGGGGGAAGTTCGAGGACCAGATCCAGCAGGGTCAGGACGCCCTCAGCGACCAGTTCGGTGGTGGCGGCGAAGGCGAAGGCCAGGGTCAGGGCGAGGGGCAGAACTAGCGCCCACCCTCAGCCGCACCATGGTCGGCGCGGGTCCCGTGCGGGGCCCGCGCCGACGCATGTCCGGTGGGTGACGGGCCCTCGGGGTCAGCCGGACGCACCGAGCCGGGCCAGGGGCTTCCCGTTCATCCGGAACACCGTCCACTCGTCCTGTGGCACCGCGCCCAGGCTCTCGTAGAACCCGATCGACTGCGCGTTCCAGTCGAGCACCCACCACTCCAGCCGCGGGTAGCCGCGCTCGACGCACAGCCGGGCCAGCGTCTGCAGCAACTCCCGGCCCAGGCCCGAGCCGCGGTGCTCCGGCCGGACGAACAGGTCCTCCAGCCAGATCCCCGGGCGCCCGGTCCAGGTCGAGAAGCTGAGGTACCAGAGCGCCATACCGACCACCTCGCCGTCGAGCTCCGCGATGTGCGCGTATGCCGTGGGCGCACCTTCGGTGGGAAACAAGCCGCTGCGGAAGTCGGCCTCGGTCGCGGCGACCGCGTCCGGCTCCTTCTCGTAGACCGCGAGCTCGCGGACCAGCGCGAGGATGTCCGGCACGTCACGGGATTCGGCGGGGCGCACGCGGCTCGCGGGCCCGGTGGCATCGGTCACCGTCACGTCCTATCGCAGCGCAGGGCGCTCGGCAACCATCGGCCCTGCTGATGCGCCGGCTGGTCGGCCGGTCGATCCGTCCGGGCGCGAGCCGGCCTCGGCTCAGCGCTGGGTGCGGGCCCTGCGGTCGCGCCAGGCCTGCTGCTTGGCCCGGTTGCCGCAGACCTGCATGGAGCACCAGCGTCCGCTCCGCGCCCGGGAGTGGTCGTAGAACGCCCACCGGCAGGCGTCGTTCTGGCACACCTTGAGCCGGTCCCAGGTGCCGGCGGTCGTCGCCCCGGCCACGACCGCCAGCAGCTCACCGAGGGCACCGTCCGCGCCGCGCGCGCCGGCGCGCGGCCGCCACTGGCCGGCCGCGTCGAGCGTCAGTGAGAGCTCCGCTCGGGCGGCCACCCGGTTGAGCGTGTCGCGTGCCGACGCGGGCGGCGGCTGTCGCTGGTGGTGGGCCAGCAGGCACGCGCGCAGGCTCTCGCGCAGCTCCTGCGCCCGCGCCACGTCCTGGTCGCCCACCTCGTCGGCCGGGTCCAGCAGCTCGTGCTCCCTCATCCACGCGCCGAGCGTCGCCGCGGTGGCGATGGTGTCCACCTCGTCCTCGAGGTCGTGGGTGTTGACGAACTGCCGGACCGTCTCGAGCGGCCCGGGAGCACGAGGATCGTCGGTCTTCACCCTCCCAGTGTAACTACTGTCTGGACCAGGGTGGTTATCGGGCGTAACCTCATACATCGTGACAACGGTTACGAAGGCGAGGCCGAGTGCCTGGGGCAACCGGGACTTCCGGCGGTTGTGGGCGGGGGCGACCGCGTCGGGCTTCGGTGCGGAGATCGCCGAGATCGCGCTGCCGCTGCTGGCGTTGCTGACGCTGTCGGCGAACGCCTCGCAGCTGAGCGTGCTCCGCGTGGCGCAGTTCCTCCCGTTCCTGGTGGCCACGCTGCCGCTGGGCCTCGTGGTCGACCGGCGCGCGCCGCACCGGCTGCGGTACATGGTCGCCGCCGACCTCGGTCGCTTCGTCCTGATGGCGTCGATCCCCGTCGTCGTGTGGCTGGGGGCCGCGTCGATGGAGCTGCTCTACGTGGTGGTCTTCGCCGCGGGGGTCCTCACCGTGCTGTTCGAGGTCGCCAGCTTCGCCTTCCTGCCGGGCCTGGTCGGCGCGAGCCAGCTGGTCGACGCCAACGGCAAGCTCCAGGCGACCGAGTCGGCCAGCGAGATCGGCGGTCGCGGGATCGGAGGAGTCCTGGTGCAGGCGGTGTCCGCGCCACTGGCCGTGGGGGCCAACGCCGCGGGCTACCTCGTCTCCGCGGTGTTCCTGAGCCGGGTGCGCGCCACCGGCGCCGCCATCCCGGACCGGGCCCCCACCGACGACGAGTCGGGGACCGGGCCGACCGGGTTGACGGGGGCGACCGGATTGACCGGGCGCGGCTCGGCCCGGGCGGAGGTCTGGCACGGCCTGCGGATCGCGCTCACCCACCGCTACATCCGGCCACTGCTCGGGGAGGCGACCACGTTCAACGTCTTCAACGAGGTGCTGGTGCTCGGGATCATGCTCTGGGCGGTGCGCGACCTGCACCTCGGTGCCGGCACGATCGGCCTGGTCTTCACGGCCGGCGGCGTCGGCTCGTTCCTCGGGGCGTGGTTCGGCGCCCGTCTCACCGGACGCTTCGGGTACGGCCGGGTGCTGCTGATCACCCTCGTCCTCGGCAACGGTGCCCCGCTCGGGCTGTTCGCCAGCGGCCTGGTGGGCGGCCACGTCGTGCTGCTCCTGTGCACCGTGTTCGTCGTGATGGGCGTCGGCATCGGGATCGCCAACACGCACGCCGTCAGCCTGCGCCAGAGCGCGGTGCCGGAGCACCTCACCGGCCGGACCAACGCGGCCTATCGGCTCATCTCCTGGGGAGCCATCCCGCTGGGTGCGGCCGTCGGCGGCGTCGTCGCCACGCACCTCGGTGGCCACGCCGCCACGCTGGTGGGGGCCGTCGGTGTCGCCACGGCAACGCTGTGGGTCGCCGCCTCGGGGGTGCCCCGGCTGGCCACGATCCACGACGCCAGCGCCGCACACGCGTCGCACGCCGGTATGGCGTCCGCTCACGCAGGTGAGCGCTCGCGTCCCTGACGGGCCCGGGCGGCGGCGGGGCCGGCGATGGTCCAGACCGGGCGTTCCCGGGACTCGGCAGCGTCGTCGATCGCGCCGGAGACAGCTCGGAGGCGGCCGGGTCAGCGCGACCGGAGGGCGAGCCGGCCACCGAGCCGGTGCTCGAGCGCGCGACCGACAGCGGACCCGACGAGCACACCCAGGGCGATGGACACGACCACGAGCAGCGCGGACACGGTCGTGGTCGCGGCGTCACCGGAGCTCACCGCCAGCTGGGTGGTGCCGAGCAGGCCCAGGCTGCCGGGCACCAACAGCCAGAAGGCCGGCAGGAACACCACCAGTGAGGGCGGACCCCTCCGGAACCGCTGCACCAGAGTCGCCGCGAGGCTCGCGACCACGCCGCCGAGGAAACCGCCGCCGGCGGCCCCGGAGAGGGCCTGGCCGCCGAGCTGCGCGGCGAGGGTCACCAGCAGGACGAGCCACATCCACGACAGCGCCCCTCGCGGGGCGCACACGTTGAGGTAGACGCCGATCCCCACGAGCACCACTCCCGCCCACGGGGCCCACCAGCCGAGCCGCGCCACGCGCTCGTTGACCAGGGCCTCCGGTCCGGCGCCGACGACTCGTGACGCGGCCAGCACCCCGAGGGCGAACAACAGCAGTTGCACGGTGCCGAAGATCAGACGCGAGGCTCCCGCCACCATCGCCCCGGCGGCCAGCTCCGACATGCCGGTCACCAGGAGTGCGCCGGGCAGCAGCACCGCGAGGGCGGGCAGCATGGTGCGCAGCGGTCCGTCCAGCAGGTCCGCGTCGGCTGCGAGGAGCACCAGGGTCGCGACGACGAAGGCCGCCACGACCGGAAGGAGGCTCTGCAGCAGCCGCCAGTGGCCGGCGAGGGCGGCGAGCCCGGCGACCACGGCCGCACCCGCCGTGGCGGCCAGCACGTTGGGCGGGGCCGGCTGGAGGATCAGGGCGATGCCCGCGCCGACCGGGAGCAACCCCGCGGCCTGTGCCCACGAGGGGAACCGGGCAGGTGCCTCCAGCACCGTCTCGAGCCGGTCGAGGGCCTCCCGGGGTTCGAGGCTCTGCGACACCAGTGCCGGTGGGATCCGCGAGATCGCGTCGAGCTGATCCAGCCGAAGTGACCCGCCCACCTGCTGGAAACCGGCTGACTGGTCCGGGCCCAAGGCGACGAACAGCCCCGTGGGCGTGGCGGCGACCTGACTGTCCGACGAGCCGAGTGCCGCCGCGACGGCACGCAATTCGTCCTCCACCTCGTGCACGCTCCGGCCCCCGGCCAGCAAAGCCGAGCCCAGCCGCAGCAGGACGCGGCGACGCAGGATCGCCGGTGCCGCGGGCTCCCCGGTGCCCGATCCGGCGGGTTCTGCCGGTTGCCGCTTTGTCACATCGGGCTCATCCATGCCTCACCACCCTGGCGACTCACTGTGGTCGTCGTTGCTGTGAGTAGCATGACCCGCCTGCCGGCGAAGGGCTACCGTGTGCGCGTCCCCGACGAACGACGCCCCGGTCCTGCTCGCTTTGTCGTCGCCGACCCGTAGGCTGGGTCGCAACTATGAGCACGCTCTTCGACGACCTCCCCATGCCCGGTCTCCCCACCGCCGCCGCCCGGGGGGAGGTCGACCACCGTGGCGTCCCCACCTGGGCCGAAGCGGCCGCCGAGTCGCACGGCGACGAGGCCGCGCCGGCGAGCACCCCGCATACGGACGACCCCGAAGCCCTGCTCGAGGGGCTCAACCCACAACAGCGGGAGGCGGTCGTCCACGAGGGCCCGCCGCTGCTCATCGTGGCCGGCGCCGGCTCCGGCAAGACCCGCGTCCTGACCCACCGGATCGCCTACCTGCTCTCCGCGCGGGGTGTGCAACCCGGCCAGGTGCTGGCGATCACCTTCACCAACAAGGCCGCCGCCGAGATGCGCGAGCGGGTCGCTGCTCTCGTGGGTGCGCGCAGCAAGGCGATGTGGGTCTCCACGTTCCACTCCGCGTGCGTGCGGATCCTGCGCCGCGAGGCCAAGCACGTGGGGCTCAAGTCGAGCTTCTCCATCTACGACGCGGCGGACAGCCAGCGGCTGATGGCGATGGTGATGCGCGAGCTCGACCTCGACCCGAAGC